>JALEIY010000059.1 GCA_022769785.1 Eubacterium sp. | reverse complement strand
AACACCCCGCTCACAAGCCCTCTGTCCTTTATCCGGACAAAGGCTCTTTGTGTATGCGGGGTGTTATCATTAGGGTTATTGTATTTTGAGTTATTATTTTATAAAGAGGAGATAGATTTTTATATTTTTACTTATTATTTCGCTGCCGGTTTTCTTAAGAAGCCGAGAAGAACAGCTCCTACCACAGAACCGACGATTAATGCTACAATGTACATCAGTGCATTTCCCACAACCGGGAATACGAATACACCGCCGTGAGGTGCCATCAGTGTACATTTAAATGCCATGGAAAGTGCTCCGGATACTGCGGAACCGATTACGCAGGAAGGAATTACATGAAGAGGATCTCCTGCGGCATACGGAATCGCTGCTTCGGAAATAAAGCACAGTCCCATAATTGCATTTACCGGTGCTGCTTTGCGGTCATTGTCCGTAAATTTGCTCTTAAACAGCCAGGAAGAGATGGCGATGGCAATCGGAGGAACCATTCCGCCGACCATAACTGCTGCCATAATCATGTATCCACTCTCTACCTGGGAAGCAAGAGCTGCTGTTCCGAACACATAAGCCGCTTTGTTAAACGGACCACCCATATCGATGGACATCATTCCGCCAACTACCATTCCAAGAACAATGGAGTTTGCTCCACCCAGAGATTCCAGCGCTTTGTATAAAAGACCATTTAACCATGAGAAAAATGGGTTGATGGCGAACATCAGCAGGCTGATTGCCAGCAGACCGACTACCGGATAGATAAGCATCGGGCGAATACCATCCATAGACGCCGGAAGCTTTTCTGTCAGTTTCTTTAACAGTAATACAATAAGTCCTGCCGCAAAACCTGCAAACAATGCTCCTAAAAATCCGCCGGAAACCGGAGAAATGCTGGAGTCAAAGGCTGATGCAAAAGTAGTACCGTTAGCTGCAATATAGCCGCCCACAAAACCAGCCATCAGGCCCGGACGGTCCGCAATGCTCATAGCAATGTACCCTGCCAGAATCGGAAGCATAAATCCAAAGGCTGCGCCGCCGGCAGTTTTAAAGAAGGCTGCCACCGGTGTGTTCATACCAAAATTGGAAGGATTAATGCTGTAATCATCCAAAAGGAAAGCAATGGCAATGAGAATACCTCCGCCGATTACGAATGGAAGCATATGAGAAACACCGTTCATCAGGTGTTTATACATCTGATGTCCCAGTCCTTCGCTGTCCGTAGCTTCCTCAGAAGCTGCACCGCCCTGATGATGATAAATCGGTGCGTCTTTCTTCACTGCTTTTGTAATCAGCTCTTCTGATTTATGAATACCGTCAGAAACCTTTACGCGGATAACCGGCTTTCCGTCGAAACGGGCCATTTCCACATTTTTGTCTGCCGCAATGATGATAGCATCACAGGCTTCAATTTCTTCTTTGGTCAACACATTTTTTGCACCGCCGGAGCCATTGGTTTCCACCTTAATGGAAATTCCCATTTCTTTCCCTTTTTCTTCGAGAGCTTCCGCTGCCATATAAGTATGAGCAATTCCGGTCGGACAGGCTGTCACTGCAAGAACCCGATATCCTGCAGCTTCCTTTGTCACTTCGGTCTTTTCTTCTTTTACCTGCTCACCATATTTTTCCGTTTCTTTTTCGTCAATGGCTTTTAAGAAGCTTTCTGTATTTTCTGCTTTTAATAATTTTTCTCTAAAATCCCCGTCCATTAAAATTGTGGATAATCTGGACAGTGCTTCCAGATGAACATCAGAACCGGTTGCCGGTGCTGCAATCATAAAAAACAGATTGGATGGCTGTCCATCTAAAGCGTCGCAATCCACGCCGCCCGGTACGGTTACTGCCGCGATTCCCGGTGTTTTTACTGCTTCGTTTTTTGTGTGCGGAATACAGATTCCTTCTGCGATTGCGGTTGGTCCTTCAGATTCTCTTTTCATGATACCGGCTTTAAATGTGTCTTTATCTGTGATGTTTCCGGTTTTTTCATGAAGTCCGACTAAAAGGTCAAGAATCTCTTCTTTGGTGCCTGCCTGTGCATTTAACACAACGGCATCTTTTTTCAGTAAATCAACGATTCTCATTTCCCATTCTCTCCTTTCTGTCACCTTTTTGGGTACTCTATGATAAATGTTCCGTCTGCGCCAGCATGGTCTGATAAAATTCAAGTGTTGTCAGTCCTTCTGAGAAGGCAGTTGCACTCCCTGCTGCAGTTCCGGATTTTAATGCTTCCCGGTAGCTGCCGTATTTTTCGTAGCCGGCAAGGAATCCGGCCACCATGGAGTCTCCGGCTCCGACGGAATTCACCACTTTGCCCTCTGGTGTTCCAATCTGCATACATTCTCCATCTTCCGTAATTAATATTGCTCCGTCACCGGCCATGGAGATAAGTACGTTTCCGGCCCCCATTTTCTGGAGTTCTCTGGCATAATGCGCAATTTCTTCGGTTGTTTCGCAGACAGTGGAAAACATTTCTCCCAGTTCATGATTATTTGGTTTAATCAAAAACGGGTGATATTTGAGTACATTTAAAAGAAGATCCTTTGTGGCATCCACCGCAATACGGATTCCCTTTCCGTCAAGTCTTGCCAGTATTCTCTCATAAATGTCTGACGGCAATGTATTTGGAATGCTTCCCGCCAACACAAGCACATCCTTGTCGGTCAGTCTGTCCAGTCTGGCAAACAGTGCTTCAATTGCCTCCGGTGTAATGACCGGTCCCTGTCCGTTAATCTCTGTTTCCTCTCCGTGCTTTACTTTGACATTGATTCTGGAATTTCCTTCCGGAAGATGGATAAAATCGGTGTGAATTCCCATCTCAGAAAGTCCTTCTTCGATTGCCTTTCCGGTAAAACCGGCCGTAAAGCCAAGAGCCGTTGTCTCAAATCCCAGGGTGTTTAATACTGTGGAAACATTGATTCCTTTTCCTCCGTAAAAAATGGATTCCCGGACGGAACGGTTGATATCTCCGGTTTTCAATTCATCCAAAAACACGACATAATCCAGTGCCGGATTAAAGGTTACCGTGTAGATCATCTTTGCAGCCCTCCTTATTTTAATGATTTTTCCCTGTCTCTTCTGAAATTATTCATTCAGACGTCCCAGTGATGCTATCTTAACATACCGGGCATTTTCCGACATCTGATGGATGTCACTTTGGGCGCGGGAAAATTGTCATATCTAAATGTGACATTTGTCATATGGCT
>JALEIY010000044.1 GCA_022769785.1 Eubacterium sp. | reverse complement strand
CCGTGATATCGGTCCTCGTATCGCTCACCAGATTCTTCCTATTAAGCATAAAGGAGACTCTGACTGGGGTTACGCAATCGTTCCGATCGCCGGACCTATCATCGGTGGTTTACTGGCAGTTGCACTTTACGCAGTATTACCGTTCTAGACGAACCATTTCTTCAATACATTATGAATATGCAAAAGAGACAGTTTCTCCGCTGTCTCTTTTTTTCTGTTTTATCATATCAATTTGATATACCCGGACAACCAAATAGAGATTACCCGTTTTTTCTCATTGCGTATATAATTGTGAAAAAAGAATGGATAGTAGTTACGGTTCAGAATGGAGAGGATATTATGAGTAAGACAAAAGAAGAACTGGCTTTGGCACTGAAAAGAGTAGTATGCAGGAAATCATTTTCCAAAACAACCATCACTGACATCACAAAAGAACTGGGCATGAGCAGAGAAAATTTTTATTATCATTTCCACGACAAATATGAGCTTTTAAAGTGGCAATGTAAACACGATCTGATCAATCCTCTGGCTGATAATTGTGCAATAAAATCAAAAGACGAGCTCTGTACGATTTTAATCTCCCTCATTAAATCTGATGATAAATACTATCATTGTCTCGTAAAAGATCTGGATAAAAATACGATCAAATATTTTATTTATCCTTATCTGAAACCAATTGTCTCCCTTTACGTTGGCCGGTCCATGAATCCGTCCGTCTGGAAAATGCGCCGGGAAAAAGAGGATTTTGTCGCCGATTTTTTTACTGACGCCCTTATCAATTATTTCATTGATTATCTGTACGATCATGAATCCATTGATGCTCCGGCATTGGAGCGCAACTTTCTCTTCCTGTTTCGGGAATTTCTGACAGCGTAAACCGCCTTTTTATACTAATTCCATTGTTTCAATTCAACGGAGCGAATCAATTCTGAGTTATACCTTTCCACCTCATTGAGACAATCTTCATCAAAATCTCCGGAAGCTGACTGCGGAACGTACCATGACTGGTTTGTAAAAAATTCCTGCATTTCCTGGTCATTGAACATTCGTCCATGTCGCGCATAGATCTCATTTCTGGTAATCCGAAGTCCATAGGTATCAAGACAGGCCAGCTGTTCTTCCGTATACCGGATTGTATCTGTATAAGAAAGTCGATCCACTCTGGCATACTTGTTGAATCCTTTACTGTCTCCCTTAATCAGGTACACCATTTCCACTTCTTCATTTTCCGAATCAGCCACTTCCTCTATCAGAACACTTTCCGCTTCGTACACTTCCTGAGAAACTTCATCCGTCAACTGTTCCTGACTTTCTTCGGTCTCATTTTGAATCTCCATGGTCGTCTCGTTTTGCGATGTATTTTTTGCAGTGGAAATCAGTCGCTCCTGTCGTTTCTGCACCATTTCAAAGGCGCAGGTTACCGCCGCAATCCTGTCGCGAATTATCTAGTGTCTTATAAAATAATTGTTTTTTGTCCTAATAACAATTTTATTATAATGGATATCCCATTCTCCGACAACCCTGTGCGGGAATTCTTAATTTTTATTTAGCACAATGTTTATATTTACCTCCATTTTCTTCTCCTATTTGCCGGAAAATAATACAATCCTTCCACATTTTTTCATTAAAAGGGAGTAGTTGAATAATCAGTTTTCCAGTGTTAATATATTAATAAATATATAAATAAATGGAATGTATCAGGATAGTGTATGTGTTTTAGAAGGGAGTGAAAATGTTATGTCTGGAAAGCTGAAGAATATTCTTTTAGAATACCGACGAGTAATTGAAGCAATTACAGGGAAACATTTACAAAAGATTGTATTATACGGCTCCTGTGCAAGAGGGGATAATCATCCGGATTCTGATATTGACATTATGATTCTGGTAGATTTAGACGCGGATGAATTGAGAAAGTGCGAAAGTAAAGTAATTGATGCCACTTATGACTTTAATTATGAACATGATACTGAGGTTATGCCAATCGTACAGAATGTAAGACATTTTGACTATTGGAAGGATGCATATATGTTTTACTGGAACGTGGAGCATGAGGGGGTGACAATCTGATGAATGGAGAGCAGACAGGTGATTTCAAAGATGTATCCAGATACAAGCTGGAACAGGCAAAAGATGATTTGGATACCGCCCAGATTCTATTAAAACTGGGAAAATTGAGAGCTGCGAATAACAGAGCATATTATTCTTGTTTTCACGCTATTGATGCTGTTCTGGCATTGGAACCGAGAGCTTTTAAAAAACACAAAGATACCCTGGCTTATTTTAACAAAAATTATGTTCATACAGGAATATTTTCCAGAGATATAGGACGGAAGGTATCAAAATTAGAAGTAATACGGCATAAAAGTGATTATGACCAATTTTATATTGCCAGTAAAGAAGAAGCTGAGGAGCAGACCGAGGTTGCTCAGTTAGTTGTAGAAGAAGTAGAAAGATATATTAGTTCTAAATTATAAAGATGATAGCGTACCTTTGTTCCAACAATGTTCCAACAAAAATGCTCCAGTTTTAACCCAAACAAATCATTGAGAAACAATACAATAATTGCGGAAAACCGCATGAATAAAGGCTTTGGGAGGAATTGTATGCTCTTAAAATCCTTCAGAGTTTACTGCATAAACTGCGTTCGGGACGCAGAGGCCGTGGGGTGCGGTGGTCCGGTGGACCACTCTGGACTTGAAGAGCCCAGAAGCACCGACCGAGCCGGGAGGCGAGACCGAGTCCCGTCGCCTCGACTAGAAAAGCGAGTATCGAAAGATGCTCGCTTTTTTTGTGTTTGCGCGCCATGGGCGCGCTCTAGCGGGTGCAAGTCCCGAACATGCCCGGGTAGTGGGAAATGTATAGCCGAACAGCAAGGGTGTC
>JALEIY010000015.1 GCA_022769785.1 Eubacterium sp. | reverse complement strand
TGTAAAATGATAGGTTCCATCCGCCTCCGTTCCTGTCGTTGCTTTTCCGTTCACCGTCACATTTTTCTGAATCTTCAGACTTCCTTTTTCCTCTTTTGTCTTATTTGCAAAAGAAAAATCAGATTCCGGATTATCCACTTCTGCAAGAGCATCCATTTTAATATTACCGTCTTCAAGGACTTCTGTGACAGACGGATCTTTTAATTTGTAATAAGTGATTTCTTTCTCATATACTGTATTATTTGCAAGATCCGTTTTGGAAGCGACATCCACTTTTACAAAATACTGTGCCTCAGAAAGAATATATCCCTCTACCGGGGTCTGTTCCTCCGTAATACGATACCAATGTGTTCCTTCAGAACCTTCCCCATAGCTTATCTCATCGAAAACAATTTCTTCTCCGTTGTTATTTTTTGTCTGAATCGTCTGCCAGCTTCCATCGGTCAATTCATCCAGGTTAAAGGCAAATATTTCATCATCGGCTGGTGTTTTATCATCAACTGTTTTGACCGCTTTAAATCCTTGGGAAACCGGAATCAGTGAACCGCCAATATATGGCCACATATGACCTTCGCCTGATGAAGTCACACTTTTTCCTACCATACATCCGTTATAATTACCGCCCTCAATACTAATCTCCGCATCCGGTGCAACTACATGACCGATTGCCGGTGTAAGAGCAGTTGGAATCGTAACCTTTGAAGCATTCGGGAAAGTAAACGCAATCGGCATACTATCTCCGTCTTCACCGCTGCCCATGCCAGTTACCTGTGGTAAATAAACACTTCCACTATCCTTGATATTAATAACAGTTGTTTTGGAGGTATCCCCGGTAAGTCGGATTTTTGCATATTTTCCATTGGTCGTAAGTGATACTGTTGACCCTGCCGGAATCTGGATTTCCTGCCAATCCCACGAAATCTCATAAGATTCGGTACTGTAATTTTGCAGACCATTCACAGTACCTTTCACTGCCGAATATAGTTTATTCCAGTCAAGATAGTCGTCCGTTTCATAAACAACACCAGCACCATGAGCATTGAAGCCGCCGATTCCGTTAAGGTCCTTTCCATCATTTGTAACTGTGTTGTCAGTACCTACATACAAAGGTACATCCGGGTGATGATTTCTACTGTGATATATTCCTGAAAAATTACTAATCAACCCACCTATATAAGATGGTACAGTCACCTGTTCAGAATCGGAAAAACCAGAGCCGTTTCCTGACAGAGAACCCTTTGATAAAATGCCACCCATACAATGAATATTTAATTCCGTATCTCCAAAAGACACAATATTAAACTGGTTGAGAATATATTCCAGCGCATAACCTTTCGCCGGGAACTTGGTGTCAGAAGTATATTCCGGTGTACCCAAAGTAATAGCCGCATATTCCGAAAAACTATCCGTGGTAAATTCTCCGCCACTTACTTTCCCTTTTTTTGTAAGGGCAACATCATCGGTCACATCCGTGATTTTACCATTATCCTCAATATGCATAATAACAGCATCTTCCACCGAAACCTTTGTGTCATCTGCGGACAGGTCTTTTGCTTTTTTAAACTGAATGGATACTTTTACTTCGGCATTCTCCGGTTCGATTTCTTTTCCATCGACTGCGAAGTGCATATCGTAGACCACCAGTCCGGCAATGTCCTGAACGTCCTGTCCTTTTGCTTTTTTTGCCGCTTTATTGACTAGCTGCTCTCTTAATAATTCTTCCACTTCTTCGATGCGTTTTGCGGAAACATTTTTCACGACAAACTCTGCATCTGCCGGAAGCGCATTTTTATCAGATACAACTGCTGTTACTGTTTTTTCATCATCTTCATATGTATATGTTTTCGTTGTGTCTTCCAGTTTTTCTTCTATCAGTGCCGAATTTGTCCACTGAATATCGGCTGCCTCAACACGTTTTCCCGCTACATAAAATGCCGGCTGTAAATCGGAGATACTTAAAGCTTCCTCTCCGGCTTTGGCATATACTTCGTAAGTTTTGGAATCTCCGGCATCAAGGTTCTGGTCTTTCCAGATTGTTGCAGAAACATAGCTGCCCGTCAGCTCGTCAAAATTAAGTCCGGACGGCATATTTGCAAGATCCTTCACATAATTCAATCCGGATGTCTGGCGGTCATCCGCATAATAAGTCACATTTTTGCCAAATGCGATTTTCACTGTAAAGTCTTCTGCTTTCGCATTTTGGGCTGTATTGGTAACGGTAACAGAATATCTGACAGAAAGCTGTCCGTCTTCTGATACCATAGCGGTCTGTTTTACTTTAGAAGAAAAAGCAGCTTCTTCTTTTTCTTCTTCTGTTGTTGCCTCTGATGCTGCCTCTGAAGCCTCAGTCGTTGCTTCCTGTGCCACTTCCGTTGTTGCATTTTCCGGCTTATTTTGTGTAGTTTCTTCTTTTTTATCTTCTGTCTTTTTCTCTTCTGCCGTTGCTTCCTGAGCGGAAGTGTCTTTCTTTTCTTCTGTTTTCTCTGAAGTGATTTCTTCTTTTTTAGCCTCTGTTTTTTCTTCTTTTTTACTTTCAGAGGATTCCTGTTTTTTCTCTTTCGATTGTTTGACTTCTGTTGTCTTTTCCTCTGCCTTGACCTCTGCTTCCTTCTTTTCAGTGGTTTCGGCTTCACTCTGCGCAGATATTACAGTATCGTTTTCCGCAAGAACATTTACATCAATTACCTGTAATGCAAGCACAAAAACAAGTAAAATTGCAAGATATCGT
>JALEIY010000199.1 GCA_022769785.1 Eubacterium sp. | reverse complement strand
GCACAAGTGACACCCCAACTGCCGTTAAGGGTCATGCCGGCAATTACGGCGAGATCCACGGAGGTATGTTCTACGGTACTGTCAACACAAGCTGCATCAAGGAAAAGACGGTGACATTTAAGAACGGTGGCAACCAGTATGCACTTGAGGTCGTAGCAAACGGCAGCAAGACGGTTGCACCTGTCTCTCCATCCTCTTCATTGGCGTCTAATGCAGGATATGAGGCCTTTGATTGCTGGTATAATGGTGAAGCGGAATACGAATTCGGTTCTTCATTAAGCGAAAATATTACTTTGACGGCAAAATTCCGCAATCCGTTAACTTATACGATAGCATACGATTTAGCTGGAGGCACAGTAGCAGAAGAAAATCCGACAAGCTATACTGTAGAAAGTGAAGATATTACGCTGAACAATCCTGTAAAGGATGGATACACCTTTATCGGTTGGAGCGGAACCGGCTTAACCGGAAACAACAATATGTCTGTCACAATTCCAAAAGGCAGCACAGGTAACAGAACTTACACAGCACATTTCTGCCAGCACGATTGGGAGGATAAGCCTGCGAAGAAGGCAAGTTTCACAGAAGCGGGCTACACGGAATATAAAGAGTGCAGCGTCTGCCATGGAATAGAGGGCAAGATCGAGATTCCACAGATTGACGAATCCTCAATTGCAGTTGATGAGACCGACATCTTCTATGATGGAGAAGCAAAGACTCCGGCCGTTACCGTCAAGGACAAGGCAGAAAATACATTGGTCAGAGACACAGATTACACACTTGAGTACAGCGATAATATCAAAGTCGGAACCGCTAAAGTTACCATTACCTTCACAGGAAGCTACGAGGGTACAAAAGAAGTTTCTTTCGAGATTTTGTGTGATCATTCCAATGCCAAAAAACATGAGGTAGAAGAGGCAACTTGCACAGAGGGTGGTGTTGTAGAGTACTGGCAGTGTCCGGATTGTAATAAATACTTCTCATCTAAGCCTGACAAGGACAGCGAACCAATAGAGGAAGGAAGCTGGATAGTAGATCCAAATGGACACATCGAAGGAAAAACGGAAGTAATTAAGGCAACGACGACAGCAAATGGTGTAATTAACCAAAGATGTACCGTGTGCAACGAAATTCTTTCAAGCAAGACAATTTACAAGATATCAAGTATAAGCCTTTCCGCCACATCATACACATATACAGGCGGGGTGAAGACACCTTCTGTCAAGGTAAAGGATTCGGCAGGCAAGACTCTGGACACCAAGTCCTATTCGGTAACATATGCATCCGGAAGAAAGAATGTAGGAATCTACAAGGTGACTGTAACATTAAAGGGTAACTACAAAGGCAGCAAGGTGCTGACATTTAAGATTAATCCAAAGGGAACTTCAATCGCAAAGGTAGCTGGCTCGAAGAAGGCATTTACTGTGAAATGGAAGAAACAGTCAGCGAAGATGGCAACATCAACGATTACAGGATATCAGATCAGATACAGCACATCGCCGAAGATGACAGGTGCCAAGACAAAGACTGTTAAGGGTTACAAGTACACAGGAAAGAAGATTACCAAGCTTAAAGCTAAGAAAAAATACTATGTACAGGTAAGAACATATAAAACAGTCAGCGGAAAGCCTTATTATTCTTCATGGAGCAAGGTAAAATCAGTGAAAACTAAATAACTCGCTAACAGTAAATGAATATTTACATTGCCGTCAGACTTTCCATTCGAAAGTCTGGCGGCTTTTTATGTTCCACGAAAGGGTTTCCTTCTTTGCAGAGTCGGGAGATACTGGTATAATTAATAAATAAGATTTCACAGAATGGCACTATTTGATGAGTGATTGGGAAGAAACGGAGAGGAAAAATGCCATTAAAAATCGTGCGAAACGATATTACAAAAATGCAGACCGAAGCTATGGTAAACACTGCCAATGATTATCCAACGGTGGGAACCGGATGTGATTATGCAATTTATCAGGCGGCAGGACATGAAGAACTGCTGAAATACCGAAAGGAAAAGATTGGATCCGTTCCGGAAGGTGAAGTTTTTATCACCCCGGGATTCCGGACGGGATGTAGGTACATAATTCATGCGGTAAGTCCGCTGTTTGTTGACGGACAGAGCGGAGAAGAAGACAAACTGCGCTCCTGTTATAGGAAAAGCCTGCAGCTTGCACGGAAGCATAATATAAAATCCCTGGCATTTCCATTGATATCCACGGGAGGATTCGGATATCCAAAAGAAGAAGGGCTTAGAATTGCGGTGGATGAAATCAATGCGTTTCTTTTGAAACATGAAATGTTAGTTTATCTGGTTGTATTTGACCAGAAAGCCACCCGTCTTGGCAATCAACTGTATCCGGATTTGGAGTCTTACATTGATGAGAACTATGTAGATGAAAAAAGAGAAAGAGAGTATTCAGGAATCCTTTTTTCAGCCAGAGAATTTTCGACTGCAACCCTTGAAGAATATATCGAACCGGCAAGAGGTGTCAGACGTGAAAAAGCAAACTTTGAGCATCAAAGTGTGGCAAATCCTTTTCCCCAGAGAGCGGAGGCAGAGGAAAGCTTCGGCGAGGAGCATGAAAATGCTCTGGAAGAGAGAATGAAACATATTTCCGATACTTTCTCAGAATACCTCATTTATCTGATTGATTCCCGGGGAATGAGCTATCCGGATGTATACAAGAGAGCGATTGTTGATAAGAAAGTATTTTCCAAAATAAAGAACAATCCGAATGCGCATCCCAAAAAGATTACCGCCATGTGCCTCTGCATCGGAGCCAGATTAAACCTGGACCAGACCAGAGATTTGCTGGCCCGGGCGGGCTATGCTTTATCTCCCTGTGATAAAACGGATATCATTTTTTCATACTTCATTGAAAATCAGATTTATGACATGATTGAACTGGATATTCAACTGGAAGAGCATGGACTTCCATGCCTGATTTCCTGATTAATTTAAGGTCGTCCGACGGGCGACCTGTTTTTTTATGTCATGGTGTATGATGGAGTCAGAAATAAAAAAGGAGGACATACAACATGAAAAAAGGATTAACAGAATTGGTATTTATTTTAGACAGAAGCGGAAGCATGAGCGGATTGGAGGCAGATACCATCGGAGGATTTAACTCTCTGATTCAGAAACAGAAAAAAGAAGAAGGGGAGGCTCTGATTTCTACCGTGCTTTTTGACGATTTGACAGAAGTATTATATGACAGAGTTCCGTTAAACCGCATTGAGCCTATGAATGAGAGCCAGTATTATGTCCGGGGATGTACCGCTCTTTTGGATGCCGTTGGAGGAGCCATTCATCATATTGGAAATGTACATAAATATGCCAGAGAGGAAGACCGGCCGGAGAAAACAATTTTTATTATTACCACAGATGGAATGGAAAATTCCAGCCGCAGATATACTTATGAGAAAGTGAAAAAAATGGTAGAACGTCAGAGAAATCAGCATGGATGGGAGTTCCTGTTTCTGGGGGCAAATATGGATGCCATTGAGGTGGCCGGAAGATTTGGTGTTCAGGCCGGCAGAGCAGTCAATTATAAATGTGACAGCGAAGGAACAAAGCTGAATTACGAAGTATTGTCAAAAGCGGTTTCCAGAGTCAGAGCCTGTGAATCAATGACAGCGGCAATCGCATTTGAGGAATGTGAAGACTGGGCTGATGAAATCAACGCAGATTATCAGAGACGGAATGTAAGAAGCCGTCGATAAATACAAGACGATTTCATTTTTTTCCATTTTTTCTTCAGAAAAAATTCACATTTGTTGTGGAAAATATAATAAAACAACTGATGTGGATATTTTCCGGCTTCATATTTTCTATGAAGAAATGAGTAAAAGCAAGGCAGAAAGGTGAAAAAGAATGGAAAAAAAGAGTAAAAATCAGGGTAAACCAGAACAGTCAGCCGCAAAAATGAAAGGAAGAAAAAATGGAATATGGAAAAAGAAAAGCTTCTGGATTATTCTGGTGCTGATTCTTCTGGTTATCATTTTTATAATCTGGTCAGTAATGATGAAAAGCAGCAGAAACCAGAAAAATCTGGAGGCCAGCGTGAACAGCACAGTCGTAGAACTTGGAAATGTAGAAAATGTCATTGAATCCAGTGGAAGTCTGATGGCAGCAGAAACAGAGGATGCTTGATTCCAAACGGACTTGAGGTGGATGAAATAAAAGTCGAGACAGGAGATCAGGTCTCAAAAGGACAGATTATCGCAAAACTGAATAAAACATCTGTAACCAGTGCCCTTGTTGATATACAGGAGAGCCTGGACAATATAGAAGATTCTCTGGACGATGACGATGATTTGACCAGTCTTGAGATAGAAGAATTGGAAGAAGAACAAACGGAACTGGAAAAAATCGAAGCAAGCCTTAAAAACCTGCGGGAAAATCCGGTGATTAAAGCAACCACAGACGGCATTATCGGAAGTATTAATATCTCAGAAAGAACCGGTGGAACCGGAAACAGCAGCAATGAAACCACAACGCAGTCTGGCGGGAATATAACGGCTACGACAACCGCAGTATCTGCTTCAAAGGTGCAGGCAACCCTGCTGTCAACCGGTCAGACCGGGATAACTCCGGCTAAGACCACTGCTTTTACAACCGGTAAAGTGATTCCTCTGTCAGCAACTGGTGAGGATTCATCAGAGACGAATGAACCAGCCACTACGGAAACTGAGGAGCCAACAACATCAACTACCGAACAGCCGGAAGAAACAACCACAACAGAGAAAAAAACCGAGACGACACAAAGCGGCAATACCTCTGATAAAACAGAAACATCAGAGAAAAAAATACAGAATATTACGGATTACACCTCTCTTGTGGTACAGACACCGGCTGCAGGAGAAACCCCGCAATCTTCGATTGCAGAAACAAAATATTATTCAGGAAAGATTTCCTGGAGTCCAAACGTGTCAAAATTTGAGAGTGGAAAGACCTATACGGCAACAATTACCTTAACAGCAAAAAGTGGATACACATTCACAAAAAATGCGTTGCCAAATATAAAAAATGCAACGGTGAAATGTATAGTTACCGGAACAGGCGAAGGAAATCAACTGAAGATTACAGCGAAATTTACGGTAGCAAAGGCAAAAGCCGAAGCTAACAGTGAAGCACCAGGTACACAGGCAGGGAAGCAGCCGAGCAGTTTTTCCGGAAGCGGCGGAAATATGACTTTTCAGGCAGCGGCTGTATCAGCAGCTTCCGGCAGTACGTCAAGCAGCGACAGTAATTACAATGCCTATGAGACTGTGGCATTTACGATTCAGAAAGAAGAAAAAGTACTGGTAGAAGTCAATGTGGATGAGCTTGACATTTTATCAGTCTCAAAGGGACAGACAGCTACCGTTGTTCTTGATGCCGTGGAAGACGAAGAATTTGAGGGAACGGTGACGAAGGTAGCCAATATTTCGTCCTCTGAAAGCGGGAATGCGAAATATCCGGTAGAAATTGAGCTTGCAATGGATGAAAATATGAGAATTGGCATGACGGCAACCGTTACCATCCAGGTGGAACAGGCAGTCAATGTTCCGGTGATTTCCATGGCAGCCTTGCAGGAAAAAGGAGAGGAAACCTTTGTTTATACCAGTCAGGAAAGCGACGGAACCCTTTCCGGAGAAACTACAGTGGAAATCGGGCTTTCTGATGGAGAAAAAGTTGAAATTGTCAGCGGATTAAAAGAAGGAGATACGGTTTATTATACAAGAAATGCAGGGGATACTGATGCGGAATTTAATATGGGGAAGGGTATGCAGATGATGCCGGGACGTAATGGAACAGGTGACTCTTCCGGAAAACAGAATAAATGGAATGGAGGAGAAAGACCGGAAGGAAGCGGCAGCGCTCCTGCTCCGTTCAATTAGAGGAGGGGCCTGAACATGATAATATTTAAAGAAGTATCAAAAATTTACCACGTTGGTGACGAAGAAGTAAGAGCTCTTAATCATGCGGATATTCATATTCGTCAGGGGGAATTTGTCAGCATAATAGGCCCTTCCGGCAGTGGAAAATCAACGCTGATGAATATCATGGGATGTCAGTGAATATGCCGAGGAAAGTGTCAATGTGACAGGAACCACCTCAGCCTATGACGAGATTCAGGGCATTCAGGTGGACCGTGGACGTTTCATTCTGAATGCGGATGTAGAAAACCATACAGATGTGGCAGTGATTAACAGCGACCTGGCCACAGACGTGATGGGAAGAGAAAATGTAGTAGGTGAAAAAATAGAGCTTGGGGGGAAACAGTTTCTGATTATCGGAGTGTATTCGGAAGATTCTGCCTTAAGCAGTATGGGAAATACCTATATGGCCTATGTTCCCTATACCTCTTATATCCGCCTGGTGGAAGGTGCCGGCCTGAGTATTACTTCCTTTTGCGTATCGGCAGCCGATGATGATACCGATGCAGCCGAGGCAGCTCTTGAAACCATATTACTTGGTCGCTTCAGCCAGGATGAAGATGCCTACAGTATTTTTAATCAATCTTCCATTGCAGAGGTTATGGGCAGTATCACAGGAACTCTTTCGCTACTTCTGGGAGGAATTGCCGGAATTTCTCTGTTAGTCGGTGGTATCGGTATTATGAACATCATGCTGGTATCCGTTACGGAAAGAACCAGAGAAATCGGAATTCGTAAGGCAATCGGTGCAGGAAGAGGCGTAATATTGCTGCAGTTCCTGATTGAAGCCCTGATGATTAGCCTGATTGGATGTGTGATTGGAATCCTTCTTTCCTGGTGCATTTTGATGGTAGTCAACATTGTCGGTGATGTCAGTTATGGATTATCTGCCGGTATCGTGATGATATCCGTGCTCTTTTCCCTGGGAATCGGCGTGATTTTTGGCCTTTATCCTGCCAATAAAGCGGCAAAAATGAAACCGATTGATGCCTTAAGGCACAGTGAATAAAGAACATTTTGTCAGATAGTTCATATTATTTTTAATCCGGCTATTGATTTCTTCTGATTTGTAACATATACTTAAAATAGTTGTTTTTTTCGATGCGATATGATTTAATGAAGTTATATGTTATGCGAAATCACAGCAAATAATTCATTCAGGGGGTCTTTTTTATGAATCGATTAAAAGACAAAGTAGCTATTGTTACAGGTTCAACCAGTGGAATCGGCGTAGGAATTGCAAGACTTTTTGCGGCAGAAGGCGCAAAAGTGGTAATCTGCGGACGTCGTAAGGAAAAAGGACAGGCGGTTGTGGACAGCATCGCTAAAGAAGGCGGAGAAGCATGGTATCATTTCATGGATATGACAGTGATCGACAGTATTGACGCTCTTTTTGCCGACACTGCTGAGAAATACGGAAAGATTGACATTCTGGTAAATAATGCGGCGAATGTAGGACTGAAAGACGGTCGTGTTGATGAACTGTCTCTTGAGATGTGGGACAGCATTTTCCAGAGCGATGTTCGGGGAACCTTCTATGCGACAAAATGTGTTCTTCCTTATCTGGAAAAGAATGAAAACGGCGGTTCTATCATAAATATTGGCTCTATGGCATCCTGTTCCGGAGACCTTGGTTCCACTGCATATGCCTGTGCAAAAGCAGGTGTGGATAAGCTGACACAGTATACAGCACTTCAGTACGGAAAGAAAAATATCCGTTGTAACTGTGTTCGTCCGGGTCTGATTGTAACACCGGAAAATGAGGCTTATGTTCCACAGGCTCTTAAAGATATTTTCTTAAGTAATATCATGGTTAACCGTTATGGATGTCCGGAAGATATCGGACATATGTGTGTCTATCTGGCATCCGATGAGAGTGCTTATGTAACCGGACAGATTGTCAATGTGGACGGTGGACTGAACTCCCATGTATCAACGGTTGCTCAGTTCAAAGAACTGAATTCACGTACATGGTAAAATAAACTTTCTGTGTCCGGTTGTGAAATCATGACCGGTATCAGATAATAATAGGGCTGTCGCGCTGAGTTTGACTTGGAACGGCAGCCTTTGTGTTTTATATCGTCGGAGAAGACTCCCACTTCCATAAGTGGTGAGGATGAGTAGAATAAACGCTATGAAAACGGGGGCAATGGATTAATTTGCAGAAATATCAGATTTTAGTCGTAGAAGACGATAAAGGATTGAATCAGGGAATTGCCATGGCTCTTCGGGAC
>JALEIY010000196.1 GCA_022769785.1 Eubacterium sp. | reverse complement strand
CACACGAAAAATCCGCTCTGTAAAGTGGGATTCTCAGGGAATTTTACTGGACGGAAAAAGAGCCGGTGTTAGGGACCGAGTGAAAGAAGGTCAGGAACTGAAAGTTCTTTTAAATGATACGGAGCATAAATCAAAGCATTTGCAGCCGTTTACAATGTCTCTGGACATTCTTTATGAAGACGAGGACCTGCTGATATTGAATAAGCCCTCAGGTCTGGTATGCCATCCCTCGAAAGGACATTACAATGACAGTCTGGCCAACGGCGTTCAGGCATATTTTGATGCAAAAGGAGAAAGAAGTCTGATTCATCTTATCGGAAGATTGGACAAGGATACCTCAGGGATTGTGCTTGTAGCCAAAAACAGTGTAGTCGCTGAAAGAATGACAGTTGGAAGAGAACAGGAGCTTTTTACCAAAGAATATCAGGCCATCGTAAAAGGGATTCCTGATTCCATGGAAGGGGTGATTACAATTCCCATGGAAGAATATCGGGATGAGGCCCAGAATGGAAAACTGATAATGAGAAAAGGATTCACTTTGAATGCCAAAGAAGCCGTCACACATTACAGGGTGGAGAAGAAAATGCAGGGAGCGTCTCTGTGCCGGCTGGTACTGGATACCGGGAGAACCCATCAGATTCGTTTCCATATGTCATCCATTGGCTGCCCCTTATTTGGAGATTCTTTATATGGAAACGGGCCGGAAAGTGGATTTGACAGAGCGGCTCTTCATGCACATATTCTCCGGTTTACCCATCCTCTTACCGGCAAGCCGATGGTGATAGAAGCACCATTACCGGAGGATATGAAACGATTTCTTAACAGTCATACACAATGATATATAATCCGGCGAAAGTCTGTTTGAACTTTCGCCGGATTTGTCTTTGTCAGGGAAAAGTGCGTCAGGGAAAAGAAAAAATGATGGTATCAGAGTCTGTAAACAATAAAAAACCGGCTGGGAAAGCCGGTTTTAAAAAAGAGAGAAAAGTATGAAAAAATCTGTAACTCAAAAACTTTATTTGTTTTTGATGGTTTTATCATACAGGGAAAATGTGAAAAGTCTGTGAGCAGAAAATGAAGATTATCTGACAAAAAAATAAAGGAAAAGAAAAAAACTGTAACTTCGCTGCCTTTCCGGCATAAACTAATCAAGAACCTGTTCAGGAGTTTTGTATGAAAAAATTAAAAGGAGTAATGGCGGTGGGACTGACCCTCTGCCTGACAGCAGGCATATTCTTTATAGCCGGATGTGAAAAAAAGGATTCAAATCTGACGAAAGTACGCCTGAATGAAGTGGCCCATTCCATTTTTTATGCGCCGCAGTATGTCGCCATGGAGCTTGGATACTTTGAAGAAGAAGGAATCGATTTGGAAGTGACAACAGGATTTGGAGCCGACAAAGTGACCACTGCACTTATAAGCGGAGATGCAGACATTGGATTTATGGGTCCGGAAGCCACCATTTACCTTTACAACGAGGGAAGCGAAGATTATGCCGTCAACTTTGCGCAGCTGACACAGCGGGCCGGAAACTTTGTGGTCAGCCGGAAAAAACAGGATAATTTTAAATGGGAAGAGTTAAAGGGAAAAGAAATCATAGGAGGGCGGCCGGGTGGTATGCCTGAAATGGTTTTTGAATACGTTTTGAAAAAACATGGGCTTGACCCGAAAACAGATGTAAATCTTGTGCAAAATATTGATTTTGCCAATACCTCCGGTGCTTTTGTGGGCGGAACCGGAGAGTATACAGTGGAATTTGAACCGTCGGCAACACTCATTGAAGAACAGGGTGCCGGTTATGTGGTGGCTTCCGTGGGAACGGAAAGCGGTTATGTGCCATATACGGCCTATTGTGCGAAAAAGAGCTATCTGGACAGTCATAAAGAGCTTTTGACTGCATTTACAAGGGCAATTGAAAAGGGACAGAAATATGTGAAGGAACATACACCGGCAGAAATCGCCAAAATTATCGCACCGCAATTTAAGGATACTGATGAAAAGACGATTGAAAAAATAGTGAAGCGATATGCCGAACAGGACAGCTATAAAGAAACGACTTATTTTGAAGAAGACGGCTTTACGCTTATTCAGGATATTCTGGAAGAGGCGGGAGAACTGGAAAAAAGAGTAGAGTATAATGAACTGGTGACAACAGAATTTTCGACAAAATAAAGGGATAAACAAGTAATCCCGGCGATGCCTGAACATGACAGGAAAATGCGTTCGCCGGGAAAATATTGGAATCAGAAAAGTCAGATAACACTTTGGAAAAGGTATTCCATCAGGGCAAGCTTTGCCGGGTCTTCGGAACTGTTTAAGAAGGTCACACTTCCTTTGTGTGACGGCTCCTGTTCAAGGTCTGCGGCATGAAGTCGTCTTAAGAGTTCTCTGGCGGTGCCGAGACTGCCGTCGAATATCTCGATGGAAGGCCCTGCAATCTGCTGAATCGCCTTTTTTACAAAAGGATAGTGAGTGCAGCCAAGAACAATCCCGGTCAGATTCTTTTCAAGATAAGGTTCGATGAGATTACGGAGAAAAGAATTAAGCTCATCACCGGATAAAATGCCCCGTTCCACAAATTCCATCAGGCCCGGGCAGGGAAGCGGGTAGATGGATGCCTGCTCTTCGTAAATGTGCTCCAGATTGTGAAACTTTTCTTCTGCCAGTGTCCGGGGTGTAGCCATGACAAGAATCCGGGCGTTTGGACAGGCATTGACAGCCGGTTTAATAGCCGGCTCCACACCGACCAGAGGAACGTCCGGATACATTTCCCGCAGAATACGGACAGCGGCGCTGGTAGCTGTGTTACAGGCAACGGCAATTGCCTTCGCAGATTTTTCTTCTATAAAATACCGGATATGTCCGATGGTAAGACGGCGGATTTCTTCCAGAGACTTCGTGCCATAAGGCGCATTGACAGAGTCACCGAAATAGATAAAATCCTCCTCGGGCATTAATCTGGTCATTTCCTTTAAAACGCTTATGCCTCCCATGCCGGAATCAAAAACTGCAATGGGATTAGTTTTCTGTATCATAATGTCCTCCAAAAGTTTATATTCTGACCGTTTTTTGCTTTTGTGAAATAAAAACAGAGGAACGGTATATTTTCCATAATAGTA
>JALEIY010000122.1 GCA_022769785.1 Eubacterium sp. | reverse complement strand
TCTTTTTCTACACTCTTCACTGCCGTTTTACGCTGTTCATCCGTCATCGTATCGTTAAAATAATTTCTGACAATACTGTTTGCTTCTTCGTGCATTCTTCCATTTGGCTGCTGGTTTTCGTCCCGGCAAATTCCCTTTTCTTTTCCGGTCAGCCCAATTTCCTCATAAGCTTTACGGTTTACCAGGGTATAATGCAAGCCCCGATCAAGAATATAAACTCCGCGGTCCGGAAAAACCCGGGACAGTTCTTCCATATTCGGCGGCCTTTTTTCTGCCAGCCTGGATTCATCAAGGCGTACTCCGCAAACCCATCCTTCTTTCGAGCGTTCCCCTTCTTTTTTTAATACATCGAGAACTTCTTTGACATTTGAACAGTCATACAGGTCTGCGCCCATGGACGCAAGTCCTGTCCCCATTACATGGACATGACAGTCATGAAATCCCGGAAGGACTGTCGCACCATGTAAATCCATGATTGGAATCTGTTTTTTATCTGCCAGCGGTTTCACTTCTTCTGTGGAGCCGACACATACAATCTCTCCCTTTTCAATCAGAACCGCTTCTGCTCTGTCATCTTCTTTATCCATAGTAATAATATTTCCATTAACGAATCCAATGCTATGATTTTTCATCACAATCTCCCTCCTCCATATATTTTTTCAGCAACTCCTGATTTGTTACCGGACATGCTGTTATTCCCAGAGATAATACATGAGAAATAATTCTTTCATGAATTCCCAGACCACCGGCAAGAATTGGTACATTGACACTCTTTTGCAAATATTCAAATGTTTCATCAGGGATTGTCATAGGCATAACGATTACCGAATCCGGTTTCGTAAAATGAATATTCTGCACCGCATAGGATACCGAAGCGCTGTCAACCAGAAATACTCCGAGAATGGCATGAATGTCTTCTTCCCGAATCATTTTGATATATTGCGGTTTCATACTGATGATTGCATCAACCCCAATTCGTTTCATATAATGAAATCCCGCCTTATCTTTGGCAATCCCCTTAATGGAATCAATATGTACCATTACAGTTTTTCCATATTCATGAATATATGTGGTATATTTTCTCAGCGTATTGATATCCCCCATTTTCAGCATAATACAGGGATAATCCGTCTGTTCTACAGCAAATTTAAGAGATGCTTTATTGGCTGCAGACGGAATTAATTTGTAATTTTTTAACAGTTCTTCCAGTGAAATTGCCATATTATTCTTCTTTCTTCAAATATTAAAAGATTATAATAAAAAAGGCCGCAAAATATAGCTCATGAAATTGCTTCATGATTTATATTTCACGGACAACTCATAAAACTCACGTCCTTTTTTTCTTATAGTTTATCAAAGGAAACAAAAAACGTCAATTGATTTATCAATTCAAATTCATAATAATATATTTTTTATATTTTCAAACAATTAATTGATTTTCCTCTCGTTTTCTGTTATAATATAAAAAATTTAATGGACTTGAGTTCCTGAGTTGTCCATAGAATATAATACCATGGTTTTCATGGCATTATATTGTGTGGACATTTTTTTGTCCTGCGGAACAATTTCACTATGATTCCCGAGGGACCGGGGTGGAGTATTTATGTCCATCGGGAAAAGACGCATTATGCAATAATGCAGGAGGAGGTATTTTATGAAGAAGCGCATTATGATTTTTGGTGATTCGAACACATGGGGATGGAATCCTTGTAATGACCTGGTTTCACCGCTTCAAAGATGGGATGATGACACAAGATGGGCTGGCATCATGCAAAAAGAACTTGGCGACGAATATGTAGTTATTCCGGAAGGCCTGAATGGCAGAACCAGTGTGTGGGATGACCCGATTGAGGAATACCGTTGTGGCAAAGACCAGATTATTCCTTGTCTTGACACCTGGGCTCCTCTTGACCTTGTGATTATCATGGTCGGAACCAATGACCTTAAGGTTCGCTACACGGTATCGGCTCAGGATATTGCAAACGGTGTCGGTATTATTGTGGATAAAACCTTACATCAGGTTGGTGCATTCCGTGAAAATGGACCAAAGGTTCTCCTGATTTGCCCGCCGCCATTAGGACCGGTTGAAAATGGAGTATTTGCCGAAATGTTTGGCGGTAATGTTGAAAAATCTAAAAAAATGGCTCCGTTTTTCGAAGCAGTAGCAAAAACATACGGCGTAGAATATCTTGATGCCGGAACTCTGGTAAAAAGCAGTGAGGAAGACGGTCTTCATATGCAGGCAGATCAGCATGAGATTCTTGGTAAAGCTGTGGCTGACATTGTTTTAAATCTTTTTAAATAGGATTCATAGTATCTTTTTCTCCAAAAACCGGAAATCAGCACTACCGCATCGTCGGTGGTGCTGATTTCACGTTAAAGCGCTGCCACTGTCTCTGCAACACTTGCAAGATAAGCAGAGCCAAACAGATTCAGATGATTTAAAAGATGATAAAGATGATAGATATTTTTTCGTTCCCGGTATCCGCTTTCGATGGGATTCACTTCGTGATAGGCACGATAAAATGTATCCGGAAATCGTCCAAACAGTTCCGTCATTGCCAGGTCAGTTTCAAAATCTCCGATATAGACTGCAGGGTCAAAAATCCAGGCAGCATTCTCTTTCCCGCACAAAACATTGCCGCTCCACAAATCTCCATGTAATAAAGAAGGGAACTCCGGTTCACGAACGTATTCCTCCATTCGTTCCAAAATATAATTGAGCTTATTCAGAGTTTTGGAATCCAGGTAATGTTTTGCCATCCGAATTTGAGGCAGCAGCCGACAGTCCCGGTAGAAATCACTCCATTTCATCCGAAAATCATTTTTTTGTTTATTCCTTCCAATATAATTATCTTTGACAAATCCGAAGTGTATATCCTTTTGAGCTGTAATCTCCAACTGTCGACTGTCTGCTTTATGAAGAGCCCCCAGCTGATGTCCGAAATTTTCCCAGAATTCTTTTGTCTTATGCGAGCTTTCAATATATTCCAATAAAAGAAACGAACATCCCATTTCTTTATCAATTCCTTTTCCGAGGATTGCCGGTACACCAATCTCCTTAGTTAAACTTAACGCACGCAGACCTTCTGCTTCAGCAGTAAAAAAATCAAAATTGGCAACAGAATTCGTTTTCAGGAAAACGGTCTCTCCGGAAGAAAGGAGCATTTTGTAGGAATCATTGATATCGCCTCCAAAAACGGAGCTTTTTTTCGTAATTTCGGTTCCTTTGCCAAAAGTCTCTTTTAATGCATTTTTTATTGAGTTAAATTTTTGTTCCATAAAAGCATTTCCTCCTCTATGAAAAACACCAAGGTAAATCTGCAGATAATATGGTTACTTATTAATATAATAAATCCGAAAATGTCCCCCGCATTTCGGGCAGCGATATCGATGAGGTGATTTTATTAATCCACTCTTTTTCAAACGAAAAATTGTGTATTGGCAATTGGCACACACTGCTTTATATCTGGCACGTTCCAGATAGGCATTTCGGATTCCCGACTGGTTTGCCTCGGTTTCCGTAGCCTTAGTCTGAATGAGGATTCCCAGCCTCTGATAAACCAGCGCCCCATATTGATGAAATCTTTTTCCGTGATTCATACAGCCGGGCAAAGTATGAATGAGCTCATGAGCCAGTGTGTTTCGTATCTGAGTCTCAGCCCTCGCAGCATGTTTTGAAAGTGAAATAACATATTTTTTTCCGTTCCATTTGCAGGAACCTAATTTTATAACAGAATTGATATAGGAAAGTTCCGGATGAATCTGTTCTCTTTTGATTGGAATGCCATTTTCCAAAAATTCATCTATTAGGTTCTCAAATATTTTCTGTGCATCCATACTCTGTCTCCCCGAAATACTATTTTGTCTGTAAAAACAAAATGATTTGTTTTTCTGCTGATATTATACAAGCTCGTGCTCCTCATTCATGTATATCATTCTGGATAATTTTCAGGAATATGCATTTTTTCACCCCATTTTATATTTTACTTTAACGTTCCTTACTATAGCCTATCAGAAAATAAAAGACAAGCCTCCCAGGGGGATAATTCTTTCTGAATTATTATTCTTTTTGAAAAGTTTCCATATTTGCCACAGAAAAAACGGCTATTCCACAAGAATAGCCGTTTTGGAATCAAACGCTTTTTTAATGATTCACTACAAAATCGCCAACGGTTTTGTTAAACTTCTCCGGTTCCTCCCAGAAAAGCATATGTCCGGAATCTTCAAAAAATACAGTCTGCGCACCTTCAATATTCTCTCCTACCCATGCACTTCCATGCCAGTCAAAAACATTACTGTTTCTTGCCACGCATACAAGGGTCGGAAGCTTAATCTGCGGGATAAAATCTCTCCAGTCCAGATTAGTGTGGTCACGCATGATTTCAATTCTTACATATGGCGGACATTTGGAAATCTCATCAGCGATAAATTTCGCATCTTCCGGTGTCGGAGTATGATGAAGGCAGGCACCAACCAGTCCCTCCGCTGCTCCACGAGGATCGTACTTAATGTCGTAACAGGTACGGATAAACATTTCCATATCATAGCAGCCTTTCTGACCCCAAATCCAATCCGGGCCGGTATACTGTGCCGGGGACTGGTCAACACAAACCAGACCACTGATGCGATGATTGCCAAATAATTCAATATAGCTCCACAAAATGGAGGCTCCCATGGACCATCCAAGTACCGTAACATCTTCCACATCCAGATAATCCAGAAGATTTTTTACGTCCATGGCATAACGGGAGATTCGATGCGAATGAAGAACCTTTTCAGATTCACCGTGTCCTCTCATGTCCATACAGATTACTTTACAGGTTTTGGATAATTCATCCACGTTATGTTTCCAGAAATTTGTGGTGCAGGTCCAGCCCGGAAGCATAAATAACGGTCTGCCTTCGCCTCTTACTTCGTAATAAATTTCCACATTGTCATTTGTTTTGAACGTTGCCATAATCCTTCTCCTTTCTTAGCAAATATTTACTTCATAAATCACTGTTCTTTGATATTTTCATCCCAATCTGAATCAAGCGGAACATACGCCATGCCGCGTCATAAAAAAGTGTCTCACTGTCTGTCATCGCATCCGAAAGCTCCATCGGCCGATTCACAAGGGGCATGATTGAGCATATTCCATGGTCATATATGTCAGAAAAACCTTCTCCCATTCCCCCGGCAATGGCAACTACAGGAATCCTTTTTTTCTTACAGACGTGACCAATTCCGGACAGCACCTTTCCATAGGCCGACTGCCAGTCTACCCTTCCTTCTCCGGTGACTACCAAATCAACTCCTTCCAGCAGCTTTTCAAATTGGATGGTATCTAACACGGTATCAATCCCGGATTGCAGTCTGGCATCCGTAAATGCCAGAAACGGAATACTGATTCCACCGGCCGCCCCCGCCCCTTCCTGACTTGAATAATCTTTACCAACCGTATGTCTTAATACCTCTGCATAATGATACATTCCTTTTTCCAATTCTTGAAGCTCCTCTTTATTCCCGCCTTTTTGCGGACCATAGACAAAGGTTGCTCCATTGGGACCGGTCAGAGGATTGGTCACATCGCACATAATCGTAAAATGGGCTTTATCCAGTTCCAGATGCCTGTT
>JALEIY010000177.1 GCA_022769785.1 Eubacterium sp. | reverse complement strand
CCTGCTGACCGGAAGTACATTTGCCCCGATGCTTCCTCCTACACAGTATCGTCCACTTACCTCATTTGGCTTGCATACAATACTTCTTGCTGTTCCTTTCGGATTCTCATCGTAATCCGCCAGCAGATATACGGAAGAATTCCATCCGACATAGCCTCCCACAAAGGAACCGGAAGAAATGATATATCCGCCATTTAAGGTATAATCCTCCACAATCGCATCCACATCATTATATCCGACGATTCCTCCCACACAATTTTCTCCGGTTATGTAGGAAACCGTATGTATCTCACCTTCCGAAGCACCGGTTTTTTGTCCTGCTTCGTTTCTTGGTGTATTTCCGATAATTCCGTTATTATATCCGGCGATGCCTCCGGCATAATCACCTTCCCGTGCCGTGGCTTTCGTCACCTTTCTTACGGTATCGGTGCTGTTCACTTCACTGCTGCAGCCAAAAATCCTGCCGGCATTGTATCCGACAATTCCGCCCACATAGCCATTCCGGGCAGTTCCTTCTTTTTGTGTCACTCTTACGGACACTACCGCTCCTTCATTCACCCAGTCGGAAATTTGCAGGGAAAGGTTTCTATCTTCCTCCGGCTGCGGAATTTTTCCGGTCTCGAGCTGTTTCAGATGACCATGGTTAAACTGTTTATCTCCTATCGGCAGGGGGGCATTGCATCCGGTAATCCCTCCCACACAGGTATCTCCGATTACATGAGCCTGACTGCGTCCTTTTTCGCCATTTTCCTGACGACCGGACAGAGAGCCTTTGTTATATCCGACGATTCCTCCCACATACTGATATCCGAAAATGTATCCTTCTTCCGTCTGTCCCTCTTCTTTTTTCGTGGAACATCTCCGTATAATTCCTCCATCGTTATAGCCGGTAATTCCGCCCACATACACCCCATTTAAGCGGTGTTCCAGACTAACGCTGCTGCTTCCGGAAAGAATCCGGGCAATATCCTCCGATGAATACTGCGGAGAGCTGACACAATCTTCCAGCAAAAGTCCCTGCTCTTCTTCCGTTTCCTGTCTCAGGCAGCCGGCAATTCCTCCGATAAAACGACAGTATGTCGGGTCAAAGTCTTCTTCCCCGGTCCATATCCTGCTGTCAGCCATTACATTTCCGTAATTGCTGCATTCTGACAGTTTTACCGTCAGATGACTGGTCAGCCAGAGATTTTTTCCTTTTTCTCCGTCTGTCGTGGCTTTTACAACGCGGTCTTTCACTTCCAGCATTCCGATAATTCCGCCGACATAAAGCTGTCCGCTGACTTTCGCACGGTTACTGAGATTCCGGTAAATCTGCTGTCCACTGACTGTGATTTCATCTTTCTTTTTTCCGCCTGCAATATCCTGCAACAAAGTATTGTCCGGCAAATACCACTGTCCGCCGACAATTCCTCCCACATATTTTCTTCCACGGATATTGATTTCCTCTGTATTCTCTGTTTCTTCGGAATCGCTCTCTTTTTTCGAAGTAACTGTTAGATTCTCCAGACTGATCATCGGCTGACCATCGGCCTGCTTTCCGGCAAATCCGTTAATTCCGCAAAAACCACCGACATAATCACCTCCGGTCACGGATACTGCCTCAAGGGTAACTTTGGAAATCTGTCCGTAATTGACAAGGAAAAGACCAGTCGGGGCAATTCCTGCAATGGTCTGTGTCTTTGTTTTTTTCGGGTTACCCTCTTCCCCAATGACCTGGACACTCAGAGACTCAATGCTGTCCGTTTCTTTCATCTGGGTCAGTGCGCTGTCCATTTCTTTCAAAATCGGATTGTCGGTATAAAGCCCTTGTCTGATATTTGCAGTCTGAGTAATATACAGGCCATGAATTTTATAAGGCTCCGTACCTTCGGAGGAAAAGCTGCTTCCTCTCCGAAGCTGTCGGAAAGAAGGGAAACAGGTACTGACATCCCCGGAATCCTCCGTATCTTTTATGACTGCTTTCCAGTCATTATAGCTTCCGTTATAAAGGTTGCCCTCTTCTGTAAAAGTATCCCAGCTCATATCCGCTTTCAGAACATACTCTCCAAAGCCGTCAAGGGTTGTCTTACCACTTCGCTCTGCCGGGGTATAATCTTCTGCATAACGGATGTTGTATAAATGTCTGCAATTTTCAAGGTTATATTTATCCGCCGCCTTCCCTTCTGTTTTCTGCCGGGAAGCGAAATATGCGTTTTCTGTATTTGTCTTTTTCGGAGCCGTTGTTTTGTAAAGAGTACCGCTGCCCTTCACAACACAGTAAATGTCATCATCCGTAAGGCCGAACCGGTGAAAACTTAAGGTATTATAAAAGTACGCAAAAGCCCCCTCTGACGGAATGGCCACAGAGCTTTCTTTTCCGGTCGCCGATACCGCACTGTGAGCAAAAAGCTCCGGATAGGAGGAAAGATAGGCTTTGCTGGTTGCAGAAAGGTCTGCTGCATCAAGCACAATTCGAACAACCTCCACACTGCCGGTCTGTCCGGTAAGACTTCCGAGTATACCGGTTTTCTTTTTGGCTTCCGTCCAGGCCAGAATCGGGACATCGGTCACTTTTTTATCATCTCCGGCAAAGGTGACCTGACATTTCTGGACATTGGAATCTCCGGCAGAAATACCGGTGAGTTTCCTTTTTATTTTTGAACCATCCACATTGATTTGCATCAATGCGACATTTTTTGTATTGTAAACGGTGATTTCGTAGTTTAACTGGTTGGTCGCTTCCGGATTTTTCTGAAGATAGAAGGACAGATTTAATGTCTCTTCATTATTCAGCATGACCTCCGCCAGGGACGGTTTTTCTGTTTTTACACTGGTCGCCCTGGAGAGAGTATCCACACCGTAATAGCCTACCATACGCTTTTTCAGTGCTTTATACGTTCTCACCGCCACGTTTACTTCTCCGCGGGTAGCATTTATATGGGTGCTGTATCTGCTGTCACATGGATAAAGGAAGGTATCATTTTTATCACTGTAAAGTGCTGCATAAACCTGTCCGTCTTCCGGTGAGAACTCGAGACTTATCACTTCATTTAAAATGTCCGGGTCGTAGGTATAAGAGGATAAAATATCAAAAAGAATCTGCTTTTCCGGGTCAGCGCCATTGTCAAATTCTCCGTTTTCATACCGGGTATAATCGCCTTTTTCCGACTGGATATGACAGATTTTCCCCTGATAACGGAAAGCATTTGTCTTACCACTGCTGGCCGGCCAGAGTTTCTCCAAATCCAGAGGCGCCCCCTCACTGTCAGTGATGGTATTCATATCTTCTTCGGAAAATGCACTAGCATAGTCGGAGCCGTTTTTCGGAAGATTTTCTGAAAGC
This sequence comes from Eubacterium sp., assembly GCA_022769785.1. Classification (GTDB taxonomy): domain Bacteria; phylum Bacillota; class Clostridia; order Lachnospirales; family Lachnospiraceae; genus Anaerobutyricum. Next base: position 152 of record JALEIY010000177.1, on the reverse strand, counting down.
TCCTGCAAAAGCCCATTTTCACTGTATTCGGTTAACTGATTCTGGGCAGCAACAAAAAGCGTCTGGGCATACTCGTTTTGCCGTTTGAAATCTGCCCAGTCGCGCCAGCCGGATATTCCCCAGACAGCAAGCCCCAGACAAATAGCCATAAT
>JALEIY010000173.1 GCA_022769785.1 Eubacterium sp. | reverse complement strand
AGAGTCCCCGGAAGTGGATGCAGATAAAGAGATACTTTCTTTAGAAAAAGATTGTGTGAAGAAAGAACTGAAAACGAAATATATGGAAAAAATAATAAGTATTATATTGAAATAAAATAAATCTATAAGAAAAAGTTTCTTGATTTTTTCTTCCCTTCATAATATCATGGTATCGTTGCCGGAGAACAGAGCTTTTCCGGCAACAAAGCTGTAATAAAAGTAATAATTAACGGGGAGATATTTTGAAATGAAAAAGAAACATAATGGAGTTGTCAGCATCTGGAAGTTTATCTTTGCTCTGCCGATTTTACTCCATCATTTTTATGCCATAAATGATGTGACAGGAGAAAAACATCAGCTTTTTATCTGCGGCGCCATAGCCGTTGATTTCTTTTTCCTTGTTTCCGGGTGTCTGCTGGCGAAAAAGGTTGCTTCTGAGGAACGAAGACAGGATGACAGACCACTGTATCTTGCTACGAAGGATTTTATTTTCGGGAAAATCAAAGGCTTTTATCCTTATCTGCTTTTTTCTTTTCTGATTTTTCTGGGTATCAGCCTGGTATTGCATAATCGGACATCATGGGAGCTTCTGGGGGGATTTGTTGACCTTACTCTGCTGCAAATGGCGGGACTGCCGAATCTTGGCTATGTGGGAGGAGCCTGGTTTTTGTCTTCCATGATAATTGGAATGCTGGTAATTTATCCCCTGGCGAAAAAATATAAAAAGAATTTTTCCTTGGTTATTGCGCCGCTGATAGTGATTTTCCTGGGTGGTTATATGATAAAAACCGCTCCGTCTTTACGCGATGCGAAAGCGTGGATAATATTTACCACAGTGGGAAATGCCAAAGCGATTTTTGAACTGGCGGCGGGATGCATTGTCTATGAAATCAGCGAATGGCTGAAAACTATTTCCTTTACAAAAATTGGTAAATTCGCCTTGTCGCTCATAGGAACTCTGTCTTTTGCCTTTGTCATAAGCGTCAATTTGTTAAAAAATGATGTGAGAAGCTTTGACTGGCTGTTTATTATGTGCCTGATGCTGGGAGTTTCCATTGCCTTCAGTGAACAGACCCTGTTTTTTAATCTGGCAGATAACCGGCTGTTCTTTTTCCTGGAGAAAGTCAGTGCGCCACTTTTCCTTAATAACTTTGTGTTTATTAAGATAACCAATGAATTTGCACCGTTTTGTCAGATGGCATGGGCGGATAAGTGTAAGATTGTTTTTGTCGGAGCCATCCTGCTGTCAGTGATGGAATTATATATTATTGACGGAATCCAGGCGGTTTGGAGAAAAATCAAAAAGCCGATAAAGGGTATTTTTATTGTGGATAAAACAATATAGAACTGCGATGACAGTGGATAAGAGAAATAATACTCTGCATTTTCTCTATTATATACAAAAATTTGCAGGATTATTTGGTAAGTATTTTAAGTTGACACTTTATTAACAATTTGTTATTATTGTTACAGTTAAATATTTGATTTTGGATTGTTACTGGTAATGCAGGCTAAACCAACTGAAAACGGGAGTATTCTATCCGTTTTGGTTGGTTTTTTCTTTTTTTCGGATATAATTGCGTATCATAATGTTGGGATAGGTTACAAAAAGATTTGAGAAACTGTGTAATGGGAGAGGGACTATGAAAATAATAAAAACGGTGAATAATAACATAGTGACTTCGGTGGATGAGCATGGAAGAGAAATCGTTGTGATGGGAAGAGGGCTTGGCTTTGGAAAAAAGGCCGGTATGGAGCTTGAAAAAGAAAAGATTGAAAAGATATTTTCTCTGAGTTCGGAGGGGGAAAACCGTAAGCTGGTGGATATTATCCGGGATATTCCCATTGAGCATATCCGGGCGGCGGATAAGATTATTACCTTTGCCAAATCCATGCTGGGAGAAAAGTTGAAGGATACGATTTATTTATCCCTGATTGACCATATAAATTGTGCCATAGAGAGACAAAAAAATAACCTGATGTTCAGCAATCCTCTTTTGTGGGAGATTAAACAGTATTACCCATCGGAGTTTCAGGTGGGGGTACAGAGTCTGACATTATTAAAAAACAGTCTCGGGATTGAGCTTCCGGTAGATGAAGCCGGTTTTATTGCCCTTCATTTTATTACCTCAGAATACGATACAAAAATGAATGTGACTTTTGATATTCCAAAGCTTATCGATGAGATTGTCCGAATTATCGAAGAAGATTTCCCGGTAGAGATTGATAAAGAATCGATTCATTATGAGCGATTTATTACGCATCTTAAGTTTTTTGCGGCCCGGGTGCTGCAGGCGAAGCAGATTCCGGATGACGGAGATTTCCTTTTTCGTTCCATGATTCGGGAACAGTATAAACAGAGCTATGAATGCGCATTACGGATTAAAGCTCATATAGAGGAAGCGTATCAGATTGAAATCAGCGAAGAAGAGGTCGTATACCTCACAGTGCATATTAAAAGAATTACGATGCATAATTAAGGTAATCAAATGTTCTGACCGAAATCAGCAAAAGAAATGTCAAGCGTGAAAATGTCAGAATAAATGATATATATTATTTTTTATGAGGAGGAGTCGAAAATGAAAGATAAGATTTTCGGTGTATTGCAGCGTGTGGGACGCTCCTTCATGCTGCCTATCGCAGTTTTGCCGGTAGCGGGTCTGCTTCTTGGTGTGGGAAGCTCCTTTACCAATGCAACCATGATTGAAACTTATGGTTTGCAGGCAATTTTAGGAGAAGGAACCATTCTCCATATGTTTTTAACCGTTTTAAGTAAAGCGGGAAGTGCCCTTTTTGACAATCTGCCGATTATTTTCGCGGTGGGATGTGCCATTGGTATGGCAAAAAGAGAAAAAGAGGTA
>JALEIY010000146.1 GCA_022769785.1 Eubacterium sp. | reverse complement strand
CAAAACGCCGGTCTTGCCACCAACCTTGCCACAACAACCGCACAATTTGCCTCCACACCGGAATCCGCCATCATCTGCGCCGTCTCCTGTGTATGGCATTCCATTTCCGGAACATTACTGGCCGGTTTCTTTGCCCGTATGGACAAACGAAACCCACAAGATCACAGTGTCCTGAAACATTCTGTGCAGCATTAAAGCATTTTTTTGTTCTCAGCTCCAGATTCCTGTTGACTGTAAAAACAGGATAACCATAACCACCGGAACCACATATTTAATCATAATTACATACAGTTTTTTCCTGTAAAAACGGTCTCCGGTGGATTCCATTTCGTCGATAATCCACTGGGGTTTTACCAGCCATCCCACTAAGATTGCAGAAAGAATGCTTATAAACGGCATCAGGAAGCTGTTGCTGATATAATCCATAATATCAAGAAGCTGTCCCGTACTGCCGTTTGGAAGGGATACTTCCAGATAAAAAATACTGTACCCAAGAGCAATCACCGCTGTGGCAATCAAATAAATAAGTGACAGCACCAGCGTTGTCTTTTTTCTTTCCGTATGAAACATTTCCATACAGTTTGCGGTAATAGCTTCCAGCACTGAAATACACGAGGTCAGTGCTGCGAAGGCTGCTAACAGAAAAAACAGCAGCCCGATATATTTTCCTGCCGCTCCCATGGCAAAAAATACCTTTGGCAGAGAAACAAACATGAGACTTGGACCGGCCGCCATCCCTTCTGTTCCAGAGAATACAAAAACCGCCGGAATAATCATTACACCGGCCAGCAGTGCCACTCCGGTATCAACGATTTCAATCTGGGAAATCGCCCGGTTCAGATTCACATCTTTTTTTACATAGGAGCCATAGGTTATCATGATTCCCATGGAAACACTGAGCGAAAAGAATAACTGGCTCATGGCATCCAGAATAATCTGAAGGAATCTCGGAATGGTAAGCCCTGTAAAATCCGGCACCAGATATACTTTCAGTCCCTGTAATCCGGTTCGAACCACGCCATTGCCTCCGGAATATTTTAAAGTAAGTGCAAAAACCGCAATTCCTGCCACCATAAAAAGAAGCATCGGCATGATAATTTTTGAACATCTCTCAATGCCGCCCTCCACACCGTTATATACAATTACTGCCGTAGCCAGCATAAAAATCAGCCCAAACCACACGGAGGAAGGGTTGGTGATAAACTCTGTAAAATAGGTGTCTTCAGCCGCTCTTGCAAAATCTCCGGTCAGATACACGACCACATATTTTAAAATCCAGCCGCCGATTACCGCATAATAGGTCATAATCAGCGCCGGAACTACAAAGGTCAGCACACCAAGAAACTTCCATTTCGGGCGCATGGTTGCATAGGCTTTAATGGAACTCTGTCCGGTTTTTCGCCCGATAGAAATATCTGTAGTCAGTAAGGTAAAACCGAAGGTCAGCACAAGAACCAGATAGATGATGAGGAACAGTCCTCCTCCGTCTTTCGCCACCAGATAAGGAAAACGCCAGAGATTTCCTACACCGACCGCACTGCCTGCAGCAGCCAGAACAAATCCAAGCTGCCCACTGAAACTGCTTTTTTCTTTCATTTCTTTTGTCCTCTCGTTAATATAATAAACTGTAAATAAACATACAATTAATTATTGTAACGAGTTTCATTTCTGATGTCAATTCTATCCTGAAATCGACTTTATTTTTGTAATACTCTTCCGGGGAAACGTCTCTAACCGATCCCTTTACAAATAAAAGAGAAGAATCCTGCGACTCTCCTCTCTTATGATTTATCATATAATATACGCACAAACATCAAAGGTGTTTTCTGCTCAAGTTGTCTCAATGGTATTCTCCTGAATGAAAGCCGGAACCTCCACTCTATGATTGTGGAAATAAACACGACTTCCTTCTTTTCCCCAGAAAAGAGGATTAGCGGAATGTCATATTTTCTATTATGCAGCAATTTCTTCCTCGTAATCCTCCCGACCTGTCAGCCACGGAATCTCCTTATCTGAAATCTTCAGAATCTGACACTGGGAGAGGCCATATGCAATCACTAAACAGCAGAAAATCATTCGTTGTTTGCCGGCTCTATATTCCGCTATTCCAATCAGATATTCATCAGGTCACTGTATTCTTTCAGTGCGCCTTCCGTATCATGAGCCAGAACCTTCTTTGCCAGAACCTTTCCAAGCTGTACGCCTTCCTGGTCAAAGCTGTTCAGGTTCCATACAAAGCCCTGGAACATAATCTTGTTTTCATAATGTGCAAGAAGCGCTCCAAGAGACTTCGGATTCAGAGAATCTCCGATAATAATGCTTGACGGACGACCGCCTTCGAAGTTCTTATTGCGGTTTTCATCCTGTTTTCCGCAGGCAAAGGCAACAATCTGAGCCACCACATTCGCACAGAGCTTCTGCTGGCTTGTACTGTCCTGAATCACAACATCCGTTCCAATCTGGCTGTTTTTAAATCCGACAAACTGAAGCGGTACAATATCGGTTCCCTGGTGAAGAAGCTGATAGAAAGAATGCTGTCCGTTTGTTCCAGGCTCACCGAAAAGAACCGGACCGGTCGGATAATTCACCGGCTCACCAAAACGGTTTACCGATTTACCGTTTGATTCCATATCCGCCTGCTGAAGATGTGCCGGAAAACGGCTCAGTGCCTGGGAATAAGGAAGCACTGTGGTTGCCGGATAGCCAAGCACGTTACGCTCGTAAATGCCAATCAGAGCATCTAACATTTCCGGATTCTTTAACATATCTTCATTGGCAGAAAGCTTGTCTTCTTCTGCTGCGCCTTCCAGGAACTGCGCAAATACTTCCGGTCCGAAGGCCAGGGATAATACCGCACCGCCCACTGCAGAGGTGGAAGAGAAACGTCCTCCGATATAATCATCCATGAAAAATGCTGCAAGATAATCATCGCTTTTTGCCAGAGGTGAGGTCTCACTTGTCACAGCAATCATATGTTTCGACGGATCAAGGCCTGCATTTTTCAGAGCATCTTTTACAAAAGACTCATTGGTCAGAGTCTCCAGTGTTGTTCCGGATTTGGACACAAGTACAAAAATGGAACGGGAAACATCAATGGAATTAAGCACTCCGGCAGCATCGTCCGGGTCTACGTTACTGATAAACTTCGCTTCCATCTTGAAGCAGTCATTGACTTTTGCCCAGTTTTCCAGAGCCAGGTACATGGCACGAGGGCCCAGGTCACTTCCTCCAATACCAATCTGAACAACTGTTGTAAAGGCTTCTCCGGCAGCATTGGTAATCTCTCCGGCATGAACCTTGTTGGCAAACTCTGCGATTTTCTCCTGCTGTTCCAGATAGAAGGCACGTTTGTCCACGCCGTCTGCCACAACGGCATCCCCCAGCTGGCCACGGGTCAGATGATGAAGAACCAGTCTCTTTTCGCCGGTATTAATCATCTCTCCGTTATAAAGAGCTTTAAACTTCTCGGACAGCTGCGCTTCTTCTGCCAGTTTGGCAAGGGCTTCCAGAATCTTCTCGTCAACCTGTTTTGCTGCATAGTTATATGCCATTCCTTCTGCCATCGGAACGGTGTAGTTTCTGACACGCTGTGCACCATTCTCTCCGGACATTGCTTCAGCAAGATTAATTTTCTCTGTTTTTAACAGCTCCCCAAAAGAAGCCAGGGTATCCATATTACTCCAGGTAACCATCGTAGTTTCCTCCTTAACTCAGATAATCATTTTCCTGTGATAGTTCACATATCATGACAATTATACTATTATTATGACCTGAATTCAAGACTGGTCTGACACCGTGCCAAAAAATTGCACCTTCATTCTTCACCTGCCTGATGTGCCATATACAAGGGCAGACGTATGGCAATCTCCTCTGCCGCACGCAACAGATAGTCCATCAGAAAACGGTCATTATCGTAATACTTTTTTACCAGTTCTTTTGTCACAGCCCCAAGATACGCTGTGACAGCAGCACTTTCCGTATTTTTAAAGTATTGATTTATCTTGTCATAATCATCCCGGGTAAGCGCCCGGTCGGACAGATTTTTTCCTGCCAGAATACGGCAAAGCACTGCAGCATAAACAATCTCACACAGATTATCTATCATGACATGATAGTCTCTGTTATATTTTAACAAAACATCCCTTACATAATCCCCGGGAAGCGCATTTAAAAATCTTTGCTCTGCACAGATGCACCGGAGGAATTCATATATTTTATCAATTCCCTGATAACCGGATAACTCCTTCATCACCGGATAATCCAGCGTCAGAATGGTATTTTGCGGTTCAAACCGGCTGTCATACCTCCTGAAAAACTCCGGGATTCCTTTCACAAAAGTATCATAGATGCATTCATTTTCATAGGAAACAAATTCCGGCAGCATCTGATTATACAAATCCAGTGCATTTTTTACTTTCTCTTCCACATACTGAAGCCCTGTCTCATATGCCAGATCTGCCGGTATCTTCTCCTTCGTGCTCAGACAATGGAGATTTGCCTGTTCCATTTCATGAATGCAGTACAAAACGGCTTCCATGAGCTGCTCTGCTTTTTCATAGGTTACAGAGGTACTTTCGCCCCCGGTATATTGCTCGACCAGCTTACCTGTAACCGGAATCAATTCTTCCATCTCATATCTCATCGCAATTACCTCCAGCAGAGTTCTTTTAAAGTCTCCAGATACATCCCGTAATCCCACCGTTTTACCCGGTCAAATTTCTGATATTCTCCGTAGCCATCGGAAGCCTTATAGCCTCTGTATCCCGCCCGGATTGCTTCCGCAAAATCTGCCAGACACGTCTCTTCCAGATATTCCAAATCGCCAAAGCATATTTTTTCAAACTGTTCTTTCATGAGATGTAAAAGCTCATCATCGGTAATTTCATCTCTCATTTCATTTTTATAGAGATAAAATATTTCCTGAAGGCGAATGATGGTTTCCACATAATTTTGCTGACTGATATACTCAGAATCGCAAAATTCATAAATTATTTTCGACACAATACCTTCTCCAAATTCCACCCTGTTTTGTTCCCGCAAAGAACGCAGTCTTTCTTCCAGAATTACCTTTGCGTCCTCCTCCGTCAAAACCAGCCCGAACCGACTGGTAATCTTGTTTGTTTCAACCACCTTCTCCAACTGATTTTGCTGTTGTAATAAAACCATCCAGTTTTTATCCAAAGTAACCCCTCTCTCTTTCCATATTTGGGAAATGATTATAACATTGCCGGATACTGATTACCAGTCTTGAAATTTTGACGATTTTGTGGTATTGTAATAATAGAAAAAGGGGACTTACGTCCCCTTTTTTGTACTTATTATGCATTTATCTGTTTTCCGCTGAATTCACTCTCCACAATTTTTATCCTTCCGGTTCGCAGACATTTTACAAATACCTGTACCATTTCCGGGTCAAATTGTGTGCCTGCACCATCCAGCAGATTTTGAATCGCAACATCAAGAGAATATGCGCTCTTATAGCATCGCTTGGATGTCATGGCATCGAAGGAATCCGCTATACATAAAATACGGGCTGTCGTCGGAATATCTTCTCCGGCAATCCTTCGTGGATATCCTTTTCCATCGTATCGTTCATGATGTCCGATAACCGCCGGAATAACATAATCCAGAGAAGGCAGATGACGGACAATGTCAATGGAAGCCTCCACATGGCCTTTAATGACTTCGTATTCTTCATCAGTTAATCGTCCGTTTTTATTGAGAATGCCCTCCGGGATTCCAATCTTTCCGACATCATGGAGCAATGCCGCCTGACGAATAATCTCTATAACATCTGTATTCATTCCAAGATAGGTTGCAAGCTGAGTAGCGTAGTATGCCACATTATTGGAATGACTGAAGGTATAATGGTCTTTCGCATCGATAGCTGCCGTCAGTGCATAAATCGTTGACTCATATTCCTGATAAATATGGACATGGTCCGTACGCTCTGTTTCTCCACCGGTATTCTGGAACATCGCATCAAATACCTGAACACCGTTTTTGCCGCTGTGCTTCACATGATATACTGCCAAATCCACCGTTTCTATCAGTTCCTTAACATTCCGTGCAGCATAAGGTGCGGCACTGATTCCGGAACTGACCGTTACGGCTTTTAATTTGACATCCGTGTGTCGGTTATTCATCAGATAAATCTGACGTGCGATGGATTCTACCAGATTACGTGCCGAGAAAATGTCGTATTTTGGAAGCAGAATGGCAAATTCTTTTCCGCTGTATCGTGCCGTATAACCGCTGTCACCCACACTTCTCTTTATAATATCCGCAATCCGCACCAGACAGCGGTCCCCTTCTTTCAGACCATATAACTGATTATACAGCTTAAAATCATCCACATTAATAATCGCAAGTGCAAGAGAACCATCTCTGTTTTTCTCAAACTCCTGATAAAGAACTTCATAAAAATATTTTCGATTCAGAAGCCCTGTCATCTCATCGGTTCTGGCCTCCGTATAGGCTCTCTCATACAGCCTTGCATTCTTGATGGCAATGGAAGCCACGGAAGAAACGGATGCCAGCATCTGGATATCATTAAAGGAAAGATTCTTTTTATGGTCTGTAGAGGCAATCAGAAGCACTCCGGTCAGATGTTCATCATCCTTCAGAGCAACACAGCACCGAAGCCCCATTTTCTCCAGCTCATATTTTTCATTTTCCCACATGGATTTATATTCTACTGTATATCGGAATTCCCGGTAAATCAGAGGTTCATCATTTTGCAGCATCCATTGAATCATCGGATTTTCTTTTTCCAGCGAAAAGGACAAATCATTTAACGGCTTATCACTGTACAGTCCCCGATACGGGCCATTTTTTTCTTCCTGCATACAGATGTAGATACTGTCTACTTCCATTGTATCCTTGATAATCCGGATGGTTTCAGCCATAATTTCCCGCAAATCCAGCGTCTTTGAAACGGCCAGACTGAACTGTTTGAGTTTTTCCGCCTGATGGAGCTCCTCTTTCACAAAGACATTGTTGACAAGAAGCTTCCACAGGAAGGTAAACGACACATAAATTACCAGGAACAATATCGCATAAAACACCGGATAATATCTCGCCGTCACCGGAACATATCTCTGTACTGCCGCCTGCAGATATGGTGACAGATTAAAAAACAGAAGCATGGAAAAAAGCAGACCTACGGCATAACAAAGTCCCGGAGATGCCAGCATCTTCAGCCGGAACAGCCTTCTTCTGATTAATGCATAGAGCAGGCAGAAAGCATTGATAAGACCACTGAGCAAATCAATCGGAAATCCCGTAAAGGCCGGCACTGCAATAAGCATATTGCCCACAAAAAGCACGACAATTCCCAGGATAATCGGCTCATACTGTCTCCGCATATTCGGATTGTTTTTGCAGATTTTCACAAGAATCCGGAACAAATAAATCAGGAGAGCCGCTGCTACCAGGAAGAAAACACCGACAGTTAACTTCACATCATACACAAAGGTGCTGCTTCCATTCTTTTCCACCACCACAGGGCTTTTCAGCAAAATTCCCCGCGGGATATTAATCACAAAGCAGAGCAGCATGATAACCAGGTATATTTTCCCCGGCAGATTATCATGAACCCCGGCAAATGCCAGAATAAACCGGTAATATGCATATGGCAAAAGCAAAATTCCCAGAAGGGAAACCTGGAACCAGAAAGAATAGGAAGGCCATAATTGTGCGCGCATGAAAACAGAGCCGCCTGTCCAGAATATCAGTCCAACCAGCACAATTAAAAAACTGTTTACCAGCTTATTCCTTTTTGCTGCCAGAAAGGTAAGCAGCATAAAGCCATAACAGAGCATGGCAATCATTGAAATGTAAGCATATGTACCCATACTTTCCTCTTATCTAAACGCATTTAACTCATTTTGCGCATTCAGCAATTCCCTCAACTCATAATAGGACGGACTCATCTGATGCATCTTTTTGCCGGTCTTTTCTTCATATCTGCGAAAAGTGCCGCATCGAAGCATGGTTACCACCAGCGGGTCCATACCGAGGATTTTCTTCAAATCCCGGTAATCCTGATCAATATATTTAAAATATGTACTGAGTAATTCCTTTAAGATATCTGCACTCATTGCCTGTTTCACCAGAGCGTCTGCCTCCAGCTCCACATACATATGAAGATACGGCCGGTTTTCTTCGTTATATTCCTTTACAGCAACCCAGTTGCTGATAGGCAGTCCCGACAGCTTTATCACACTGCGGATTCCATTTTCAGAAATCCTTGTAAATCCGGCAATATCAATAATCCACGGAACACGGTCCACATATTCAAATCTTGGAATTCTCGTTTCATCTTCTTTATTTTCAAGGCCGACACAGCGATACATATCACCGCACCGATAACGGGCAAACGCCCCACCCTTAAGAATCGTAAATACCAGTTCGTATTTTTCTCCCGGCTGCACCTCATCCATCAGATAGGTACGCGGGATAAAGGAAGGATCCTCATAATTCTTTATCATATCCGCTTCTGTGATAAATTCATAAAAAGCGGTATCCGGAAAGAAATACATTCCCTTTCTCGTCCATGTTTCCGTTCCGATGATGGAAGGCTCTGTCCCCGCAAAAAGCTCCATCGGTCGAATCCCCCAGAGACGTTCCAAATCATCCTTATAACACTGATTATCGGTGCCGGCCACCATAAAGCCTTTTAACTGGAACAAATCTTTCGGAAGAAGCGGACGATTTTCCTGCCGACACTGATGCTTCGCCTTTATCAGCCTCGCAATCATATGTGGTTTACATTTTAACAGACTGGATAAATGGATTCCGCCGCCGGAGCCTGTCATGGCAGAAAGGCTCTGGCTCACCGCATAGGCAACACTTCCCAATCCGAAGAAAAATCCCAGATCTTTCTTCATTGCCAGCTTAAATCCCGCCTTGTTTCTTTCACTGAAGCTCATATTGACCGCATCCTCTACCGCAGGCAGGAATTCAATATCAATATCCTCTCCCAGAGCCAGTGGGAAAAGTCCCGTTGCATACGGAAGCGGAGCAAGCCCATAAAGGAAAGTATCGGAAGGGTCTACATCAAACTTTCCTTTTTCCTGACTGGTTGATAAAATCAGGCAGGCAACCACATTATTACGATATGTATCCAGCATACTTCTCGTATACGGTGCAACTTTTATCGGATGCTTGCCGCCCTCCCATGTGGTCTGAATCCAGATAATCGGGTTACCAGGAAGCATGTCCGGCTGCTTGGATAAAAGAATATCCGCATAATCATCATATTCTGTCAGCGGAACCATGCTCCGGAACTCGTCCAGATTCTTCGGATATTTTCCCTTTAAAATGGACTGTCCCAGTCCACTGTTGCTCCAAAGCTGAATCTGTTCCTCCATCAGACGTTTCTGAATCTTCATATATCCATCCATGGATAAATCCAAAAAACCGCAATACTGCTGCCATATTTCCTTATACTGATGTTTTTTTAATTTTTCCTTCAGATTCATACTTTATCCACCTTTGGTCTCTTCCTCGATTCCTTATTCTGCGAAAAACACGCTTTAATACTTCTTCGGTTGGGCAGCAAAAACGGGGTTATTCGCTTATACTCCTCATAATTGGTAAATGTCTCCGGAAAAATCCAGATATCCTGTATAATAATATATATGCAATTCAGAGCAATCATACTCAGAAAAAAAATGCCCCTGCTCCAGTCTCCTGTCATTCCCCAGAAGCACAGATACGCTCCGGAAAACCACAGAACACCCGGATGACGGCACAGGCTGTATACTCCCTTCGTGTAAGCCATCCGTTCCCTGCTTTCCTCCAGGTAAGTCTCATCAAAAGGCAGGGCAAAAAACAGTGTATAAATTAATAATCCCAGAAAAACAAGGCTTCCTGCTCCAAACACAAGGCAGACCACTGAATTAAATATCGGTCCGCGCAAACTTTCTATCAGCACCCACACGGTAGCAACCACTACACAAACACTTCCGCCTGCAAAAAACTTCTGCATCACGGAATTTTTCCATATAATACTGTTAATATCATACAAATAATACAGCAGAAATCCCGCTGTTCCTAAAACCAATGCCCACATATTCCGGCTCGCCTTCTTTGTGTAAAGAACTCCTCACCAATCTTTTTCTGAAAAAACACACCAAAATTATTTATATGTTCAGTATAACCATTTTGCCTCTTTATGGCAAGAGATATTCTCTGGACTTATTTGTTTTTCAAGGGCACATTATAATAATTCCCTGATTGCCCTCATCATCTCGTTTACATTAATCGGCTTTGCCAGATGTCCGTTCATTCCGGCCTCCAGGGCCGCTCTCTTATCTTCTTCAAACGCATTGGCTGTCATGGCAATGATTGGCGTTTCCGCAAGGGTGCGGTCTTCCAGATGCCGGATTGCCACCGTTGCCTCATATCCATTCATATTTGGCATCTGCACATCCATCAAAATCAAATCATAACGGTCTTTGGCAGATACTTTCACTTTTTCCACAGCAATAACGCCATCCTCTGCGATATCCACGCGAAGCTTCATATCCTCCAGAAGATAAAGCGCAATTTCCCGGTTCAGTTCATTGTCCTCCACAAGAAGAACGTGTTTTCCCGCAAAATTACCGGTATTTTTTTCAGGCTTATCGGAGGTTGACGGCTCCGCATCACAATGCTGCTCATCCGTTTCCAGCTGGAATGTCAGCGTATATGCGGTTCCTTTCCCTTTCTCACTGACACATTCAATCCTGCCGTCCAGCAAATCCATAAGCCTTTTGACAATCGGAAGACCAAGGCCGGTACCTTCAATTTTGGAAACCTCATTGGACTCTTCCCTCTCAAACAGTTCAAACTGAATCTTCTGAAATTCTTCGCTCATACCAATCCCGGTATCTTCAATGCGTATTTCATAGGCAAAAACATTTTCCCGAACCTCTTCTTTCTGAACAACCGCAAAAATTACACTTCCGCCTTCCGGCGTAAATTTCTGTGCGTTCGACAAAAGGTTGATACAAATCTCCCTCATATGCTGAATATCGCAAATCACACAGGATTCCCGGATGTCCGTTGCTATTTTAAAGGAGATTCCTTTTGCAGCCATGGACTGTTCAAAAAGCAGTTCCATCGTCCGGCAAAACTCATACAAATCTGCCGTTTCCATGATTTTCTTCATGGTGCCACTTTCAATGTGCGAAATATTCAAAATCTCATTAATGAGACTCAATAACTCTTTGCCCGCAATCTTTACCTTTTCCAGACTACTCTGCACTTTTTCCGTATCCGCAATATTCTCCTCAGCCATACTGGCAAAGCCCAAAATCGCATTCATCGGAGTACGGATATCATGACTCATGTTAAACAGGAAACGGGTCTTTGCTTCATTAGCGGCTTTCGCCTCCGCTGCTGCCCTTTCAAGTTCCTTTTTGTAAATTTTTTCCTGATAATGTCTGACCGCATATTGCCAATAAATAAAGGTTATCAGAAAAGAAACTACAATAATGCACAGAATGCTTATTACCCTTTCACTGGAAGTGACCCAGCCTTCTTTCGGCATAATCTCAAAATACCAGGTGTCATTCGGTACTTCACATACAACTTCAAGAGCCTTCGACATCTCCTTTTCTTCACACTGGGCGATGATTACCTTTTCTCCCGTGGAAAAGTTTCTGCGCCAAAGCTGATAATAATATCCGGAATACTCCATTTTGTTTAAATGAACTTCTTCCAGAAACGCATCCCAGTTTAACACCAGAAGAGAAAAACCCCAGAACTGTTCCTCCCCACCCTCATCGATTGTATAAATCGGGTCAAGCAAAAGGGTACCCGTGCCGCCCTGGGCCAGTTCAAAAGGACCTGCAATTGTATACTGCCCGCTCGTCATGGCGAGAGTGGCCTCCTTTTTCCTCTCCGGATTTTCCAACAGATTCAGTCCAATCGCCTCTTCGTTCCCCTCCAGGGGATAGGCTGCGGAGACGACTCCGTCACGGGCATATTCAATTGCCTCTATCACACCGTCATTATCCATCATAAACCCAGATAGAGTTCCAAAGTCTTCGCCGCTTATCTCATACCCGTTTTTAATGAGTTTTTTCAGGACATCGGTGACCACGAGATATTTATTTAGCTGTGCCTCCACTCTTCTTGTAGCCGCCTCCGCCGTATATTGTGCCTGTGCGGTTTCTTTTTGTACACTGAACTTCATCAGATGATATACCGCTCCTGACATTATGAAAAGACAGGCAACAAGCACAAGCCCCGCTTTCACAAGAATATTCCTGTTTATTTTTTTATTTTTCATCGCAAGCAGCCCCCTTACATTTAACCGTCCCTTTTTCTTCTGATTCTGACTGCATTCCGTTCTCAGTCCGCCCTGCTTCCTGAAAATGGCCCGGATAATTTTCGCTCAACTTCCAAAATACAATCAAACCAGTTTTGTGGTCCACTGGCTGCAGTCCCACACATCTGTTGCCAGTTTTTCATAAAAATCCGGTTCATGACATACCATAAGAATGCTTCCCCGGTATGCCAGTAAGGCCCGTTTCAGTTCATCCTTTGCGTCGGTGTCCAGATGATTGGTCGGCTCGTCCAGTACCAGAAGATTCGATTCCCGGTTAATAATCTTACAAAGACGCACCTTTGCCTGTTCTCCGCCGCTGAGCACCTTGACTTTGCTTTCAATATGCTTTGTGGTGAGCCCGCATTTTGCCAGGGCAGCACGTACCTCATATTGACTGAAGCCCGGAAATTCATTCCACATTTCTTCGATGCAGGTTGTGTTAATATCCTGCTTCATTTCCTGTTCAAAGTAACCGATATGAAGATAATCTCCCTGCTCCACCGTCCCACGCAAGGATGGAATCAGGCCGAGGAGGCTTTTTAAAAGAGTGGTTTTACCAATTCCATTGGCTCCCGTCAGAACAATTTTCTGTCCACGTTCCATCTCAAGATTCAACGGAGAAGAAAGTGGTTCATCGTATCCGATGACAAGCTCTTTCGTCTGGAATAAATACCGTCCCGGCGTTCTTGCCTCTTTAAAATGAAACGTCGGTTTCGGTTTTTCTGCCGCCAGCTCAATAATATCCATCTTATCGAGCTTTTTCTGCCGGGACATTGCCATATTTCTGGTGGCAACCCGGGCTTTATTCCTCGCTACAAAATCCTTTAAATCAGCGATTTCTTTCTGCTGTTTGTTATAGGCCGCCACTAACTGAGCCTTTTTCATTGCATAAACTACCTGGAAATGTTCATAATCGCCCGGGTATCGATTCAATTCCTGATTATCCATATGATAAATGAGGTTAATCACACTGTTTAAAAATGGAATGTCATGAGAAATGAGTATAAATGCATTCTCATAATCATTCAGATACCGTTTCAGCCACTCAATATGCTCCACATCGAGATAGTTGGTCGGCTCGTCTAAAAGCAGGATATCCGGCTTTTCCAAAAGCAGCTTTCCAAGAAGAACTTTGGTTCGCTGCCCACCGCTCAAATCCTCAACGGATTTGTCCAGTCCCCCATCTGCCAATCCGAGAGCACGTGCCACTTCCTCCACCTTTGCATCAATCATGTAGAAATCATGGGCATCAAGAATATCCTGAATCGTTCCGGTCTCTTCCATCAAAAATGCCATTTCCTCCTCCGTGGCACTTCCCATCTGTTCGTACATTTCATTCATGCTCTTTTCCATCTCAAAAAGGAAATCAAAGGCAGATGCCAAAACATCCCGGATAGACATTTCTTTTTTCAATACCGTATGCTGGTCCAAATATCCAACTCTGACATTTTTACTCCATTCCACCGTTCCTTCATCAGGCATCAGCTTCCCGGTGATAATATTCATAAAAGTGGACTTTCCTTCGCCATTGGCTCCCACCAGTCCAATATGTTCTCCCTTTAAAAGCCGAAATGACACATCATTGAAAATAGCACGGTCACCAAAACCGTGAGTAAGATGTTCAACGTTTAAGATACTCATTTATATACTCCGTTTTCTTTGATTTTATATTATAAGTAATGTTCTACTTCAAGTATATTAGAACGGACTCATTCCGTCAAGAAAATAGAGCAAAGAGCTTCTCTGCATTCCTCTCCCAGTCTCACTATTAGATTTATTCCACAATAATTGCCCTGCTGTCTACGGAAGATTCTCTGAGGAAAGCAATCTGCCTATATTCCTCTGAACCAAAGCACCTCTCCAGCTGTTCTCTTTTCTCAAATTCAATCACAATAACCCGGTCCGGTCTCCAAACAGAGCTTAATGCCGTTATTTTTTCAGAACGGGTAATATATTTTCCGTGATATTTTTCCACAATCGGTTTGACTGCATTTAAATATTCCAGGTAATTTCTTTTGTCTTTCTTATCATCAAAATATATTGTTGCAATAAAATAAACCATATCGCCTCTCCTTTTATGCAAGTAATTACTTGCATTTTAGAAAAGAAGTATCTCGATGTCAAGAGGAAATGTAAATTACCGGGGTTTGCGCATAAATCATCTGTACTCTAAACTCATAGCAAAAGCCCGGAAACCCATAAATCCTGGATTTCCGAGCTCTTTTTTTGCACACAAGCGCGGCATGTTTTTGTTTAATTCAATGCTCCTCCCAGTTCTTTGCATGCATTCAGTCCTTCTTCATCCGGAGTTTCATTGCATATCACGCTGTCGCAAACAAGTTCGGCTCCTGCACTTGTACATGTTTCTTCCCAGTTGCGCATCCATTCACCGTCACCCCATCCATAAGAACCAAAGAGTGCGATTCTTTTTCCTGACAGTTTTGTTTCGCAGGCATCAAACATCGGCTGAAACTCACTCTCCTCAAGTACTTCCGCTCCCATTGCCGGGCATCCAAATGCAACTGCAGCATAAGAATCCATCATGGATGCATCAAATTCTGAAGCCTGAAACAGGACTGCATCTGCTCCTTTCTCTTTTGCGCCTTCCAGCACTGCATAAGCCATCTGTTCTGTATTTCCGGTTCCACTCCAATATACTACTGCTATTTTACTCATTTTTTATACCAACCTTTCTATTTTCTATTTCAAACAGCTACAGTGAGCTGTTCAATACTTTTTCCATTTTTCCATTGAGAGCAATATGCTTTTGTGCATCTTCTGTACTGTTCAAACTGCTTTTTCGCATCATGCTCATTTCCGTATACTTTCCAATATCCAACACATTTATATCCTTCGGCTCCGTTTTCAATAAATCCTTTTACGTCTTCTATTGGATACCCTAAAAACAGTCCTACCTCGTGTGGAAATTCTTCGGATTCATTTAGTCGTCTGCTCAATTGAACAATACATCTCCCCGGCTCATCTACGGTATATCCGTATTCTTCTAAAAGTTCTGATGTTTCCTTTACAGCAAAATCTTTTTTCAGCTTACCTGGTCTGTAAATATAAAGAAGAACTTTTTCTTCTGACAGGCGTAAAGGAATGATACGAACTCCTTTCGGCACAAGTCTATGGTTCAAAAAACGCAGGTTATCCAACAATTCTTTTTTATCCGAGTACGGACAATTGAAAAGATTGCCCGTTTTCAATCCTGCCAGTGTCGGAGATCCATGGCGGATAATCATTTCATCAGACATACCATCTCCTCCTGTTCTGCGTTTTCTTCCAATATATTTTTTAATGCTGACATAGAACTTGTATGTGAGCGTACAACCTTTACATCCTGTCCTTTCGTCTCAGATAATGCATTACGAACCATTTTATGGGATACCGTCCCTGTAAAAAGTACAAGCAAATCCGGATTGCCGATTCCTTTCAGGCTGCTGTTCTGCTTTGGATATACCTTTGCATCACATCGATATTCCCGACACAAATTCTTATACTGACGAACCATACATTCATTGCCGCCAATAATTACTACGCTCATTCAGCCACCTCCTTGACATTCATACTTTTATTCTGCAAAGATTTTATCCGGGATAAACCTCTTTCATTTCAGTTAGTCTTATCTAACCGCAAATAGAATACCATATCTGCTTTTTATATTCAACCATCCTAAAAGAGAGAGTTTCTCAATTATGCAAGACATCCCGCTGACACACGGTCATTTTCTAATGAAGTTCATTACACATGCCTCCTTCGTTTATTAATGTTATCAAAAGGATTTGTGATTTTTATAAAGAAAAAAAGTCTGCCCGGAATAGATTTTTTCATCTATTCTGAACAGACTTTTTCGATATGTCTTTACCGGCAAAACTTCAGTGTTTTTCTATCCTTACTTGTCTTTTGGTTTCTCAATTCGTTTCACCTGAAAACTGTACTCCTGTAACATTTATAGCTGCGCTTTCACCCGGTCACAGAGATCACTGGTATAACAATATCGCCCCTGCGCATCCTTCAGGAAAAGAACCCCCGGATAACTTTTTTAAATAGCGAAGCAAATTTTCTACTGTAAAACCCTTATTTGTCATCTTTTCGCCCTTTCGTTTATTCCATTTGTGACTTAATGTTTGAAATACGCCACTGCATTTTCGTTGAGTGAGAAGACTGATTACTACTTCCGTATTACAAGCATTTTTTTCGCATTTTTCTGAAATTCATAATTTGTCTCTTGCAGTTTAACTATCAATCCACTGTATAAATGCAGTCTTGTCTGAACTGTTATAGCCGGCATTTCGATAGAAATTCAACGTGCTTTCTTCCTTTGAACCTGTAAGCAGCATCATCTTATAGCAATGATTCTCTTCTGCAATTTTTCTGGCATAATTCAGGCACTCTGTAGCATAACCTTTCTTTCGATATTCCGCATGGGTCACCACATTTTCAACAAATGCATATGGACGAACATTTCTTGTGAGGTTGGGAATAATCACACATACGCAGGATGCCACAAGCTTGCCATCAATCTCACAAACAATAATATGATGATTGGCATCATTTATAATATTTTCCCATGTTTTTCTTAACTGCTCCGAATCTTCCGGAATACTTTTCTCATGAAGATAAAGGTAAAGCTGTAATAACTTATCTAAGTCTTTTTTATTTACTTCTCTAATCATTTTTTCATCCAATCCATATCGGACCGGTAAACACGTTCGTTACCGGACATATCCCTTCGCCAGAGTACTTTGAGTGAAAAATACATTTGCGACTTTCTCAACTCTATAAATTGAAGGTTGACGTGATCTTTATACTTTTTGTCATTGAAAAAAATCAGAATCAAGGATGCCATAGACATAATAATCACACCATGTATCAACCATTTTTCCTGTCTTTCTGTTAAATATTATGATGCATACTTATGTACGCTTACTCTTTTATGAAAACATTTTTTCTTCAATTTCAATCTGGGATACCATGCAATTAATTGTTCAAAAATTTCATTATTAACTTTCCAAAATATGTTGAAGTGTCCTGATATATTTTCTATATTTATCGACTTCTTCAGATGCTTTTAGCATCGTGTTTCTATCAGTATTAACTGGATTCAATAATTTATAATTTTTCAATCTGCTAATAAGTTGTTCAAACATCGTTTCTGTAGAATCGCCTTCATCCATATCACTGTTTTTATATGTTACCTGATACTGTCCTCTTCCGATCCTTTTCAGTCTTATATCATTTTTAAGATTAAACAGCGTATTACCAACCGCAGTATTATTATCTTCAGTAATAATACCATTTTCAACTGCAAGTCTTTGAAGAGTAGTAGTTGTAAAAACATCCCCCTCTTTAAAATTTAAAAAAAGTATTTCTTCAATTTTTTGAACTTTTGACATTTTTATCTCCTTTAATACTTTAAAATTATTTAAGAAAAATTAAAACATTTTGTTCTTTTTATACTACATTAAAACCCTTTTATCGTCAATCGATTTTAATTAACAATAACAAAATCTACTTTTATACGATTTTACTGTTGATCTGAAATATTCGTTCTCTTAAATTTTAAATTTCAAGATACTGTACAACTTCTTTAAAATAAGATTTTTTCAACTCCATGTTTATAGTAAAAAACAGACCTCAAATTCTGGATTTCTCCAAAATTCAAGGTCTACTCTATTTTTATTGATTTTTTAAGTTGAAATGACTTTTCCCTTTTGATGGAAATTTCTATTGCCCCTTAACACATTTTCTATTCAAACTCGGCTCTGCAGCGAATGATTTTTTCTCAGAAACACCTTTTTCTATTTGTTTTTCATCCGCCTTATCAACTGTTTCTCAAATGTTCCATTCCATGCCGCAACCAAAAGTCCAATTGCAGGAATGTACGGAATATATTCTATAAAATTCAAACAAATTTATTTGCTGTTGCAGTCATATCCTTCGACTGTTATAATCAGTGCATGGGTGCTACCATACAACGGTAGGCGGTTAGTCCTTCAGCAGAGGGACTGTGACCCTCTGATTACATAGAAACCCGAACGGGAATCCACTGGAAAGGAGAGCTAAGCCAATGAGTATTGTAGATTTTATCGCAGTAGTGGGCTTCGGCTTAACCTGTTTTAGTATCGGGTACACATTCGGTAAAGATAATCATAAACCACAAAAA
>JALEIY010000111.1 GCA_022769785.1 Eubacterium sp. | reverse complement strand
TGCCTGGCTCGAGCTAACTGTAGAGGTAACGTCTGTTGACAGGCATACAAAGCCAACCGCACGGTAAAAAGAAATGATATGCAGAGGGTAAAGAAGTACCCTCTGTTTTTTTGTTTGTCAGAAAATTATGTTATTTCCTGGAAAATAGAAATATACTTCCGAAAGGATAAACACCCGTGTATTTGAGGCATTTTGTTCTGCAGGCAGACCATTTACATACATTATACAAAACGATTGATAAAAATCAGAGGTTTGGTACCAAAAACCATTCCGGGAAGTGTTATAATGATTCCTGCTAAAGGAGGCTTAAGAGAATATACCATGGAGTACATTAATATCATGAAAGATATATATCAGTATTTAAGCAGTCCCGGGGAAAAGGAATACAGCATTTCGGAACTTGCCAGACGATATACTTACGAGCCTCAATATTTCGGATGGCTGTTTAGCTCATTTTTTGACATTTCATTTAAAGAATTAAAAGAAAAAGCCTGTAGTCGCAAAATAGAGGAAGATAGAATTCCGTTTGAGAAAGAATATGATGAAAGCATTATAGAAAGACAATGGGTTAAGAGAGAAGAACTGGTACTTTCCGGGCGGTGTATGGAAATTTTGGAGGGACAGGAGGAAGAGACTTATAAAAGGACTGCTCTGGAGTTTTTACGTTGCTCAAAGGCAAATCCGACGGAAAAAAAGAGCAGATTGCAGTATGGATTCATGATGAGAAATACCGTTTCCAATATTTTCTGGGAACCACAGCAAGAGACGGGGATATAGAAAGAGGCCAGTTTAAGGTGATTTTACCGGAATCAGAGTATCTGGTATGGCAGGTGAACCAAAAGGATATAGACAATCTGGAAAATTGCTGCAAAATGTTAGTAAAGCAAAGCTGTATTTACCGGTGGAAAAACGGGAATCGCTGCCGGAAAGAGGGTCATCCTTTTTTGGCTTTTGATGATAATTGCCTGAGGCTTTATCTGCCGGCAGACCGGACTGGAGAAAAAAAGAAAAAAAAGTACCATCTGGATACCTGGATTGATTATATAAATGAACATATCCGGGAGGATCTGACGATAGAGAACCTAGCTGTTGAATTTGGTTACTCTGTGCAGCATTTTCGACATATATTCAGCCTTTATTACGGGATGACGGCATCGGATTATATTCGGAAGAAAAAACTTCAATTGATGGCAGAATCCATACGAAAGGGAAAGGATGCTTCTGTGGCAGCACAGGAATATGGTTTTAAGTCTTATCAGGGTGCAGCAAAAGCATTTGAAAAAGAGTTTCATATGTCTCTTACACTATACAAAAAAGCAGAATTTCAGGTTGTGGATTTGAAACGTTATTATTCCATGTATAAAGAAAAACTTCATATTTCTTTTATGGGATTAAATGAAATCAAGGCAGTCTGTCATACGGTCATACCGGATATACAGGAAGAGGTGGATTTGCCTGCGCAGATTAATTACTGGCTTCATCGTGATTTTCCATGTATGAAAAATAAAAGACTAAATTATAACAGACAAAGGAAGGAAGATAAGGTAGCCCTGTGGCACACCGTGGAGAAAAACAGAGGAGAACTGATAGAGGTGTATCATGAATATGTTCTTGGACCGGTGGTAGATGATGTGGATGGAATTGAGGGCGAAGAATTGTTTTATATAACTATCCAGGAGGGTCGATACGCCGTTTTTGAGACCGCCCAGCAAAGTGATCGGGAAAATCTGGTGGATACGATTCGTATGTTTGCAAGATGCGTATATTTTGGCTGGATTCAGGAAAATATGGAAAAAGTTGATTTCACGAGATATACTTTTGAACGTTATCTGAACGATAAAGTATTTGTATATGTTCCTGTAAAGAAATAAAAATAAGAAAAAAGCCGTTGTTTCGGGAAAGTATTTTTTATTGATATGGAAAGTGCTTCGCCGGGCAACGGCTTTTTTTGTATAAAATAATGGTTTTTTCCTTCTAGTTTTGTCATAAGTTAAGAGGTTTGTACAAAAAAAACAGTTTTAAATCATGTATAATACAGAAACAGTTTAAAAAAACATTACAAAGACATGAGGAGAAAGTATATGAGAAAAGAAAAAATAGCGAGAATATGTGCATTACTTTTTAGTGCCTCAGTGGCATTGACCGGGATTCCTGCTACCGTTTTTGCAGAAGAAAATGTAAATGTGGAGAAAAATGTAACATTGAACGGGCAGGAAGAACAGGAATTTGTTGTTCAGGCACAGATTGGTACCGGGGCATTCCGGGATATGACACTGACCGGAAAAACATCATCCTATCAGGGACAGACATGGAAAGAAGCATCTGTTACATTTGAAAGCAACGATGCCAGTGCAGAAACAACAAATCCTCTGAACCTGAAACCGGTTCTGGCTGAAACGGATGTATTTGTTGCAGGTACTTCTTATAGTACTTCAAAGGGTGTTTACGGAACGTTAGCGAAAGATACAGATGGAGATGGAGTTTATACCGGACTGTCTTTTACGGCAAAGAAAAACGGACCGGCAAAGGAAACGAAAACGTTTTATATTACAGTTACTCATGAAGACAGTTCTGTAGATTATTATAAACTCAGTGCCGTCAGAAAGGGATACGCGGGAATTGCATGGAATACATATATGTGTTATACAGACCCGGCAAAGGCCTATGTTCTTAGCTCTTATGACGAAGAAACCGGAAGAATGTATGCAGGTACCAATTTTGTCAAAACTTCGGCAATTTCGGGTCTTTATGATGAAGAAGGTAATGATTTGTTAAGGAGTTATCCTGTGGAATTTGAAGTTCAGGAGAAAGATAAAGATGTTCTCACGATAGAAAACTCCAATTATTATGCAAAAGTGCCTGGAATTTATCAGGTGGATTTTTATTATGATAAAACAGATGAAACGTATTCCCAGTATGTGGTTGCCCGTTATGCAAAAAATGTGGCCAATAATATTCTGGCACAGGCTAAGACAGATGGTGTCATTGATGTAAGTAAATGTAGTAATGAGGAGGAGTTTGCGGCGGTATTTCCGGAAAGCTATCAGGAAGTGGCAAAACAGTTTTTCAGTGATTACAATACTTTAACAGAGAAGCTGGGCGGAACATGGGAATCAGGAGCTGCATATGAAGATAGTCTGAAGCTTTATAATTTATCACAGCAGGCATCGGATATCTGGGAAAATGTGTATGATATAAAAGCGGCAAAAGAGACGATTCACAGCATGGTTTCCAGCTACCCTCAGGTGAAACAGACAGAACTTGAGAAAATTGCAGACAGGTATTGTGGATTGATTGAACTGGAATATACAAAGAAAAGAATTAACAGTGTAGAAGACGTTCAGGCAATGGTACAGGAAGCAGAAGAAAAAATGGATGAAGCTACGACAATCAGTATGAAAGATTGTACGATTACTCTTTCTGAAACATCCTGTGTCTATGATGGAAAAGAGAAAACTCCGGCAGTGACCGTAACTGATACAGAGGGAAATACTGTGCCGGAAGAGAAATATACAGTCACTTACCGGAGCAATGTGGAGGAAGGAACCGCATATGTGGTTGTAAAGGCAAATGCCAAAGGGTATAAAGGAACTCAGGTCGTTGAGTTTACAATTGCCGGAGAAGACTATACTACAGAACTTTCTAAGACCAGCTATATTTATGACGGCAAAGAAAAGAAGCCGGAAGTAATCATAAAAGATTCAAAAGGGAATATCGTTGAAAAAGACAAAT
The DNA here is from genome assembly GCA_022769785.1 of Eubacterium sp. Classification (GTDB taxonomy): domain Bacteria; phylum Bacillota; class Clostridia; order Lachnospirales; family Lachnospiraceae; genus Anaerobutyricum. The sequence goes on along the minus strand of JALEIY010000111.1, from coordinate 4,232 downwards.
ATGTTCTGACTTACCATAACAATACTAATGTAGGAACTGCATATGTGGAAATTAAGCCGATGGACGCCTCCTTTAAAGGAAACAGGATACTTAGTTTCACAATCGGTAAAGCACCACAGAAAATTATTGTGAAAAATACCAGATATGCTCTGGCGAAAAGTATGAGTGGTACAAAATTAAATGCTTCTGTTAACAGTAAAAACAGATTGGTTTACAGCTCGTCCAATGAAAAGGCAGTAATTGTAAACTCTGCAGGAAAAATGTATCCGGTTGGAAAAGGTTCTGCGGTAATTACGATATCTGCAGAAGAAAGCGCCGGTTATCAGGCAGGCACACCGGTAAAGATTCGTGTAAGTGTAGTTGACCGCCCGGCAGTGGTAAAGAAAATAGCGCTAAAATCAAAAAAATCCGGACAGCTTTCCGTATCATGGAAACGGGATAAAAAAGTTAATGGCTATGAAATTATTACTGCTTCGAATTCAAAATTTACTGCAAATGCAAAGAAGGCGGCAATGAAAAAGAATACGAGCACTGCTGTTACATTCAAAGGTTTGGGTAAAAATAAAAAATATTATGTTAAAGTGAGAAGCTACGTTAATACGGCAAATGGAAAAGTATATGGTGCCTGGAGTAAAACCATAGCGTTAAAAGTGAAAAAATAAAAGGAAAATATTAGACTCCGTAATAGAACCCCAGAAGCAAGGGAGGAATACCTCCTTTGCTTTTGGTCACTTTTGGAAATAATAGTGTAATCCCAGAAATTATAGGTATCAGGAGGAAGGACAGGATGAAAAAAATAAAATCGTGGATGGCCGTTTTTTGTGCTGTCCTTGTATTGCATACAACAGTATTGGATATTTGGGCGGAATCTTCCCAGGGGAAAATTTCGCAGACCCAGGAAATAATTTCGGAAACTGAGGAAAAACAGGAATTCACAGAGGCAGAAAAATCTAAGGAAAAACAGGAATCTACAGGGACAGAAGAGGCTGGGAAAACAGCAGAACCAGAGGAAAAAGAAACGGAAACGGGAAAAGAAGAATCCACGGAAGAAAAAAAATCCGATGAGAAAACAGAAGAAGTCGATGAGAAAACAGAATCTGCGGAAGAGAAACAGGCAGAGGAAAAAACAGAAGAATCAGGGACAGAAGAAACCGGAAAGAAAACAGAAAAGCAGAATACAGAGAAAACAAAGCAGGAGCCGGAAACAGGTAAAACAAATGACAAGGTAATGACCGGGGAATCAGTTAAAACAGATACTGCTTCCGGAAATCAGGCAAAAACAGAAAAAGAACAGGATGAAAAAAAGCAGCCCCCACGGATACTGGCACTGTCAGGAGAGGGATATGATAATTTGAGTAAGATGTCTCCACAGTTTTCTCCGGATATCCATGTCTATTATTTTTTGGATAACGGACCAGTGGAATGGCGGACAAGAACTATGACCGCAACAGTAGAAGATAATGTCAGGGTAACGGTAAACGGAAATGCACAAACGGTAAAAGCAGGAAATAAATGTACCTTTACAATTCCTTATGGGGGGAATGGAAGTAAGAATCAGGTGGTTTTGACAGACAGTATTACGGGACTGAGTACAACATATGTATTTCATACCTTCGGATACGGGATATCCGATCCCCTGAGTAATCTTGCGATGGTGAATTCGGAAGGTGTTTCCGATTCGGAAAACTGCAGTTCATTTGTTCGCTCGCAAAATACTCCAATATATACAGCCAGCACCAATTTAAACAGAATACGTCTGACCTGGGAGGTGTCTCTGGCGACAGGAAATTCTTATATTGCAGAACTGACAGATGCAGAGGATACTGTATTAGATAAAATAAATGAAGCTGCCGGTGAAGAAAAAGGTACATATGATATCCAGACAAAAATACTGACACTTGCCCCGGGAGAAAACACTTTTTTTATCCAATGTCATGGTACTTATACAGTGTGGGTGGATGGAAAAGCGCAAAAAAAAGAAGGAATTCATACAACCATACTTCATGTCATCTGTAATAATGTAACAGAAGATGATTTGGATATGGAAGATGCAACATTAAAGGAGTTGGATATTTTTATGAATGGAATCGATGGAAAATCTGAACTCTCCGATTTTCATTCAGAAAAGTATACTTACAAGATTAAAATCCCTCTGAAAGATTTTGACAGTACAATCGATGAAAATAAAATATTTATGAAACTCACGAAAAAAAATGAGAATCAGAAAATCCGGGTTACCGGTGGAAGTGTGCTTTATGGAGTGAAAACGGAATTGTCACCGGAAAAAGAGGGTTGTTATCAGGTGGCAAGGTACAAGAAAGCAAATTATAACACAGCAGATTCTTTTACGATAAAAATTCGTGTAACCGCCAAAAATGGAATTACGCAGAAAAACTACACGATACAGATAATAAAAGAAGGAAAATCCGGTATGGAGATTCCGGATATTTATAAAAATAAAGAATACAATATTGTATATACAGATCCGGACAGGTGTGTAAATCTGACGCTGGCTTCCATTATTATTTATGATAAAGAGGGTAATAAAATAAATGCTTCTAAAGCCATAAGAGAAGGATATCTTTATATTCGTATTGAAAACGAAGATATTGCTTCACAAACAGGAAAAATATTTAGTGGAAATTTTGAAATATGGCTGAAGAAACCAGGAACAACACCAGTGAGAGTTATTTATGATGATGGTGAGTTACATTTTGAAGACCATATTACGTTAACCATCCGGTATGGGTTGAGCTATTTAAAGGTAGAAGCGGCAAGCTCCAGAAATTATCTGAATACTTCCAGACAGAGCGACAGAATATATGCTTCCGGGGCAGCAGAACGTTTTGAAACCGTGATTCGACAAAGTGAAGCTGTGATAAAAAAATACGATGCGGTTTTCCAGCTTTCAACAGACCAGAAAGATGAAATTCATGCGGCTGTTGAGAAATTGCTTACTGCAAAGGATAACTATCGTCGTTCAGAGACAGGAAGAAAGATTACGTCCTTTTCCCCTTTGTCATCAGAAATTTCTACACAGAACGTGAGTAATAAAACAACACTCGGAGAAATAAAGCTTCCGGATTCACTCCAGGCGATAACCGGAGGAGAGAAGATAACAATTCAGGGGATTACCTGGTCTTCTTCACCGGCATATCGGGAAACGGAACCGGAAGGAAGAAGGTATCATTTTACACCGAATCTTCCTGCAGGATATGTACTGATGGAAGGAGTTAACCCTCCAGAAATTCTGGTAATTCGTGAAAGTGAAAAGCTGCCTGTTTTAGTTAAGAAAACGATTCCGCTTGCCCCGGACATTTTGGTTCAGCATGTAAAAATCGGAACGAAAAAAGAAGATTTGATTCTTCCGAATCTGGAAATGTATGCCAGGGAAGGTGCCGGTGATTCCTATGGAAGAATTACCGTTCCGGTATTATGGAAGGATAATGATGGATTTGATGGAGAGCAGCCGGGAACTTATATGTTCCGTTCTTATCTGAACCCGGCATACCCGGATATTTTATTATATCCAAATACAACCAGTGACCCTATGCAGACGATAACAGTTATTGTCGATGAACCGACACATGGAAGCGGAGATGGGGGAGGAAAACAACCTGGTTCCGAAGATAATGGAAATGGCAATCATTCGGAAGGAGGTTCGGGAAATGGAACCGGACCGGGAAATGGCAATGGAACCGGAACAGGAGATGGAGTTGGCGATAATGGAGGAGCCGGTAATCTCGGAATGGGAAATGGAAACAGGGGACAGGCTGGAAATCCTTTTGCAGCCAGTCCGGTTGCCGTTCAGGTACCCGGACAGCAGGGAAACGGAGGCTCCAATGCCCCATCTGCGGATGAACAGAAAACATCAAAAAAAACGGAAGAATATCAAAAGGAATTATCGGATAAGCAAGGAATAGAAGAGACACCGGGAAGTACAGAACCGGAGAAAAAAACAGAATGGACGGTATCTGAAATAACAGGGGAGCTCCCGGTTTCTTATAAAAAGGAAATGAGAGCTGCCGTGATTCTTATGTGTCTGTTGCTTCTTTTTGGTGGGTTAAAGGAACTACTTCAAAAAAAGGAAAGGAGGAAGCTGATTTGGATAAAAAAATAAAGAAATATTTACTGAGTGTGATTATAATGCTTGGCTGTCTGTGGTCTGGTTTTATCCCGGGGATTGCTGCGGAAAAGAAGCCCGCGGGTCATATTGTAATATCTTTTGAAAA
>JALEIY010000110.1 GCA_022769785.1 Eubacterium sp. | reverse complement strand
ATGGTAAATATGATGGATTCTCTTGGATTTTATACCGGCTGTAACGAATACCTGTACCGGGGAGGGACTCCCGTATCCAATCTGATGCTTGGTGTCCGGTATCTCTATTATCATCCGGAAGACCAGCTGCACACGGATTTTGAATATAAGGACACCTTTGGAGAATTTGATGTTTATGAGAATCAGACAAAGGGACTTTCTATCGGATATATGATTGATAACGGGGTGGAAAACTGGTATTACGAGAGCGCCTATCCTTTCCGGGTACTGAATGATTTCGGCTTTACCGGTTACGGAACCGATGATGTGTTTAAGACAGTGGAAATTACAGACCCGGTGACAAGGGGCTGCACTGCCGAACAGACAAACGATGGGGAATATTATTTTACCTTTGAAGAAAGTGATTCGGAAAACATGGTATTTACCATCCCAATCCGGGAAACAACCGATGAATTTTTTGTCTTTTATGACGGAACTCAGGTAGAAAATGCAGAGATTGCTCTGGACGGAGAAATTATTTTATCGGATGACGTGGATGGACAGATGCTGCCATTGGGTCCGGTGAATGCCGGAAGCCTCCTTACGGTGAAATTTGAATTAAAGGGAGAAACGGAAAACGGTTATGTCCGCCTGTCGGCAGCCGCTTTTCAAAGAGAGGTATATGAAGAACTGGCAGAAGCCATGACATCCGGTCGTTTTGAGATTACTAAAATGAATGACCGTATGGTGGAGGGTAAAGTGACCTCAGAAGAGGACCAGCAGTTATTTTTCTCCATCCCGTACGACAGCGGCTGGACAGCAACGGTAGATGGGAAAAAGGTGTCCGTTTCGAAGCTTGGCGAGGCATTTCTGGCAATTCCACTTTCCGCCGGAGAACATGACATCCGTATTACCTATACCCCGAATGGATTCAGGACAGGACTGATAATTTCTGTGGTCTGTGCACTGCTTTTCATCCTATGCTGTATACGGATACATGAAAAACGGCGCAAAAAACCGAAACATGGCAGAAGAAGACGCCGGAAAATGAGGGAAAATCAGCCAACACCGCCGGATAATTATTTTCCGGAATTTACCGGTAAAACTCAGGAAATGGAAGAAGATGAAAAACAAAATTCTCTGTGATATAGTATGGGAGCAATGGAAAGACACAAAAACAGTCTGTGATTTTACAGCAGGGAGGAGTTTATTATGAGAAGAAATATTATGGTGTTATCTTTATTGGCGGCGGCAGCTCTTTTGCTTTCTCCTGTAGGCGTATCTGCGGATGCAGTAAAAGAAAAGTCATACCTGTCTCTGGGCGCAGATTTAAAACCGGCAGAAAAAGAAAAGGTGCTTTCCTTACTGGATGTTGAGGAAGATGACCTGGATGAATATACGGTAGTCACAGTCACCAATCAGGATGAACATACTTATCTGGATGATTATTTGAGTCCGTCGGTAATCGGAAGCCGGGCACTGTCCTCGGTTTTGATTGAAAAGGAAGAAAAAAACCACGGAATCGAAGTGACAACGAAAAATATCACTTACTGTACTCCGGGAATGTATCAGAATGCGCTGACGACTGCCGGTATCACCGATGCAGAGGTTGTAGTTGCCGGACCTTTTGAAATCACCGGAACCGCCGCACTGGTCGGAGCCATGAAGGCTTACGAGGAGATGTCCGGCGAAAAGATTTCCGAGGATAATAAAGATGCCGCTACAAACGAGCTGATTGTAACGGGAGAGCTGGCAGAAGAGCTGAATGATTCCGAAAAGGCAGAACAGTTCCTTGCCTTTATAAAAGAAGAAGTTCTTTCTGCGGACATTAAGGATAAAGAAGAGATTTATGACCTGATTGACCGCTGTGCAGAAGAAATGAAGATTGAGATTACAGAGTCTCAGAGAAAAGAAATCGCCGATTTGATGGAGAAAATCAACGGTTTGGACCTGGATATTGACCAGTTAAAGAAGCAGGCCAGTGACATTTATGATAAACTCAGTCAGATGGATTTGAATACGGAAGGATTTTTTGACAAAATCATGGCAGCACTTGGTCAGTTCCTGGAGGCAATCCGCGGACTGTTTAATTAAAAATAACGGGAAATACAAAAAGGGATGCAGAAAATGCGTCCCTTTTTTCGGGGTATGCCCTGATATATATGTTTCCAGTGGGTGAAGGGTGAAGAATAAACCGGTTTCAGAGAAACCCCTGCAGACGAATTGCATAGGCAAGTAATATGCCCGGAAGCCCGAGAACGGCAGAAATACAGGTGGTCAGAGGATTGATGCTGATATTTGTTACGATTTCTCTGGCTGAACAAAAAAGGTTAAATGCATAAATAAATGACAGACCGGCAGCACTGCGGCCAACAAGAAAGAGCAGAGCCGCCGGTCTTTTTTTTATGTAAGTAACGAAATAAATCAGCAGTGCGAGAAGAAACAAAAGAAAGATAATCTGGATTTGTGACATGATATCCCCGTTTGTTTTTTTATTATACTATGAGCGTATCCGGCAGGATATGACTGCTTGGAAATGGAAATAAAATAAAAAAATGTAAAATAATAGTAGACACAAGGCGGAAGGTATGGTATAGTTTTGAACAGGGATAACTACGGATAATATATTTATAAGGGAATTGATATAAAAGCGTGAAAGGAGGAAGCGCCGGGAAAGGAAGCCATGGAGAAAGGAAGGAGGAGAAAGGGTGTACAGGATTGTCGTCGGGGAACCGGGTGAGTACGGGAATCGGCTGGCAGGTTATCTGGAGACGCATATCAGGGAACCTGTGCGTATTCTGCGGTTTACACAGCCGGAGGTGTTTGCGCAGTGTGAGGAGTCTGCGGATATATATATACTGGATGAAATGTTTGCCGGTGCGCTTTTTGGTGGAGAGGTTCCGGTGGACAGGGAGAAGCTGATTTATATTACAGAGAAAGAGTCCGGGGAGGATTATTGCCGGTATCAGCTTCCGGGAAGACTGCTTGAAATGATTGAGGAGCGCCTGGCGGCACCGGAGACCGGGAAGTCGGCGAGTAAAGCTGCGCAGAAGGTCTGCGGGCTGTTTTCTCCGGTTTTTGAGCCGGCTCTCCGGGAGATTGCCATGACCTGTATGGAACCGGGCGACCTTTATCTTGGCATGGAGGATATCGGCTCTGCAGAAAAAAGCAGTAATATGAGTGACCTTTGCTATTATATCCGTCTGAGAGAAGAGAGGATTATGCAGCGGCTTAAGGAGATGGCGAGGCAGGAACAGGGACTCTTTTATGTGGAATCTCCGGATTTTTATCTGGATTTGCTGGAGCTTACACCGGAGGATTACCGCTGGTTTTTTTCCAAATTAAAAAAGGAAAGCGTTTTTTCTCATGTCTATGTTGGTCTGGGATGCGTGGCGGCAGGTAATCGGGAGCTGAGATCCTTTTTGAACCGTATTATTTTGCTGGATTCCCGCGGTAACGGTCGTCAGCATAGCTTTTGTGAGCGGATGGAGCGCTTCCTGTCGAATGCCGGCAACGATTCCTTTAAGGGGGAGTGCAGCCGGATTTGGAGAGAGGATGTATTTCATGAGTCTTCCGGATAAAGGTGTGCTGCGAAAGCGGGTTCTTGGACGGCTGAAGTCCGGCACAGCGGCAACGGATGAGGAGATATATAAAGCGATTGATGAGGTGATTCTGGAAGAAGGGCATTTCTGTTATGGGACACTGGAACAGAAAAAAGAACTTCGGAAGCGGATTTTTGATTCTATCCGGGGGCTGGATATTCTGGAGGATTTTCTTAAGGATGATGCGGTGACGGAGATTATGGTAACGGGGGACTCCGGTATCTTTCTGGAACGGAACGGACGGGCGGTCCGGGCGGATGCGGCCTTTTCCGGGGAAGAAGAAATATATCGTCTGATTGACCAGATTATTGCCCCGATGAATCGTATGGTGAATGAATCTTCGCCGGTGGCGGACACCTTTTTGCCCGATGGCTCGAGAGTAAATATCGTGCTGCCGCCGGTTTCCCTTTCCGGACCGGTTCTCACCATCCGGAAGTTTCCGAAAGAAGGAATGACTATAAAACGTCTGGTGGAACTGGGGGAATTTCCGGTGGAGCTGGCAGACGTGCTCTCCTGTCTTGTGCAGGGAAGATACAGCATCCTGGTGAGCGGGGCGACCAATTCCGGAAAATCCTCGCTGCTGAATGCTCTGTCCGAATTTTTTCTTCCGGATGAGAGGATTATCACCATTGAGGATTCGGCTGAGCTCAAGTTTTTTCATGTGGACAATCTGGTGAGACTGCAGACAAGAAATCCTAACGTAGAAGGACGAAATGAGGTAACCATGGATGAGCTTATCCGAACCAGTCTGCGTATGAGACCAGACAGAATAATCGTGGGGGAAGTGAGAGGAAAAGAAGCGATATCCATGATTCAGGCATTTTCCACGGGACATCACGGCTCTCTTTCCTCGATTCATGCCAATTCCTGTCCGGATGCTTTAAGACGGCTGGAAACCATGGTTTTGATGGGGATGGATATGCCGCTTCGGGCGGTGCAGGGACTGATTGGTTCTTCTGTGGATATTCTGATTCATCTGGGACGGCTTCCGTCAGGGAGCAGAAAAATCATGCAAATCAGCGAGGTAAGAGGAGTAAACAGAGATGGCTATGAGATTGTTCCGCTGTTTTCTTATAAAATGATACCGGGCGAAGAAGGCCGGCTGCAGGCAGAAGGGATTCTGGGTAAAACGGAGAGGATGAGCGAATATGGCCTTTATGAAAAATATCGTAAAGCGATGGAAAGGTTTGGTGTCGGGTAACCCTGTATATATAAACAAAAAGCAATGGATACGGCGGGGAGCCGCCCTGATAACCGGGGAGGGGATTCTTTTTATTCTGACCCATATCTGCTATGAAGATATTCGTTTCCTTCTCCTGCTACAGCTTTTGCTGTTTCCGGGTGCGGCTGCATATAAAAAGCGGGAAGAAAGAAGAAAGCGAAAGCAATATGAGGAAGGGTTTCGCGAATTTTTAAGGTCTGTGATGACTTCCGTGCAGGCGGGGTATTCCATGGAGAATGCATGTCTGGCAGCGGTCAGTGAAATCAGTGCGCTCTATCAGGAGGAAGAGAATCCTACGGTAAAGGAACTTCGAAAAATTGCTTCGGGAATCCGGCTGCATATCCCGCTGGAAGAGCTGTTTGCCGCATATGCAAAGGAAACGGGACATGAGGACATTTATGAATTTGCGGTGGTTTTGGAGATTACCAGAAGCATGGGAGGCGATTTGGTGGAAGTAATGAGAGATGCCGTCAGGCATCTGCAGCAGAAGATGGATACCAAAGAGGAGATTGATGTCCTGTTAAGTGGAAAGAAATATGAGAAAAATATTATGCTTTTCATGCCTTTGGGTATTTTGTGTTACATGCGACTGACCAATCCACGGTATATGGACTGCTTTTATGATACGGCAGCCGGACACCTTTTCATGACTGCAATGATAGGAATCACGGTCCTTTGCTATTTCTGGACGGAGAAAATTACCGAGACAGAGATTTAAAAAGCGGGGATACGCCATGGGGAATGCGGGAGGGAGAACAGGAATTGCGTGAAAAAAAGATGCAATGGATGATTTTTCCGGGAACTTTTGTTTTGCGGTTTCTACCCGGAAAAATGAAACGGTGGCTGCAAAAACGCATTGAAAGCAGTCTGTCTGTGGAGCCGGGAAGAAAAAAAGAGGATAAAAGTCTGGAGATTCTCACGAAAGAGATTTCCGTATTATGCTGGGGGTTGTTGTTTCTGATTGCAGTATCTTGTGTCATGAACGTATTCCCAAAAACAAATCCGGTTCATATTACACGAAATCTTTTTGGAGAAGGGGAGCAGGAGATTGTTCTTGTTCTGAAGAAGGGAAAGGACACTCGGGAAACGACATTTTCCATCGGGGAACGGGAATTGTCCGATAAAGAATTACAGTCGCTGACAGAGGAATTCTTTAAAAAACTGGAAATTAATATGCGGGGAGATAATCCTTCGTTAAGTCAGGTAAATAAAAAACTGATATTTGACCCTTCTCTGGAAGGCTACCCGTTTCAGATTGAGTATCAGCCGGAGAACCCGGATTATATCGAATGGGATGGGAATCCCGGGGAAGAAGCAAAAAAGCTGAAGGAAAAAGAGAGCCGACAGACGGCGGTTGCTGTTAAGGCTGTTTGTGGAGAATTTGAGGCGAAATGTCGTTTCCCGGTCATGCTGGTGGGAAAAAACGTTTCCGGGGTTCCGGGAGTCTTCAAAAAGGCAGAATTACAGCTTAAGAAAATCGAAAAGCAAACCAGAAAAAATCAGGAAGTGGTATTTCCCTCTGTTTTGGGAGAGGTGGAGGTCCATGTAAAAGGAGAAGAAAGTCGAAAGACAGGGATTTTTCTGCTTTTTGGATGTATCCCCTGGTTAATTGTGGTGAGAAACCATATGGCAAGAAAAGAGAAGCAGGAAAAAATAAGAAAAGAAACGGTGCAGGATTTTTCGATGGTGGTGCATCTGCTGACCCTTTATATGGGGGCGGGATTGTCCTTTGCCTCTGCGGTTCACCGGATTGTCTGTGATTATCAAAATGGTCATTTTTTTACGGTCAAACGGTATGTGTTTGACAAAATGGAGATTATGGACCGGCAGATGCGGATGGGGGTCAGTCAGAAGGAGGCATGTCTGGAATGGAGCAGGTGTTTTAGGGAAAAAATGTATCAGCAGTTAGCCATTGCGATTATTCAGTCCATATCGAAGGGGACAAGAGAGACGGAAGTATTTTTGGAAAATATGGAAAGAGAGGCTTTTTTGCAGCGGATTGACAATGCGAGAAAAGAGGGAGAAAAGGCATCTACCCGACTTCTTTTTCCGATGATTGTATTATTGAGCCTTGTAATGATTCTTGTGATGTTTCCGGCAATTGTTCAATTTCAGAGCTTTTAAACCGGGATTATGTGAGAGGGGGATAAGCCATGCGGCTAACAGAGGGAACTCGAAGAACAGAGACAGTGAGGAGAAAGAAACGACGCAGGAGTTCCTGTGCGCAAAGGGCAAAGGAGCGGTTGAAAAATGTTTTGTCCGGTACCGGAGGGATGGGAGTCGTAGAGGTTATTTTAATTATTGTGGTGCTCATAGGACTTGTTATTATTTTTCAGACAAATATCAAGGGGATAGTCACGGCGATTTTCCGGACGATGCAGTCGAATGTGGGAAAAATTAAATGATACCCGGAAACGAGAAAGGACAGATTACGGTATTTTTATCGCTTTTATTCCTGATAATGCTTGGAGTGGCTCTGTGTGTTCTTGAGGGAATTCGAAGTTATATGAGTGTTCCTTTGGCAGAGGATGCAGTGATTGGTGCGGGCGAGGATATTCTGGCCAATTATGACCGACCTCTTTTTGAAAGGTATCATGTGTTTTTTCTGGACCCGAGAGAAAAGCCGTACCTTAAGACTGATGCAGAAGCCTGCCTGAAAAACAGTGTGAAAGAAAATCCTCTTTTTGGATTTGCGTTTCGTGATATTCAGGTGACCGGAGAAGAAGCCGCAACCGATAAAAACGGGATTTATCTGCAGCATCAGATTCGTGAATGGATGAAATATCGGGAAGCAGAGGAAGTGGATATGAACATCCGGAAGCTATTTCAGTCGGCAAAAAACATGAAACTGCTGGCTGAGGAACAGACGGAAGAGCTGATATCACATTCCGGGGAATCTCCGGACAATGATACAGAGGGGGAGGAAGTGACGCAAGGAGAAGAAAGTGCAGAAAATGAAGAGGAGCAAAGGGACACTTATGGCAAAGAAAAAGTATGCTGGAAAAATTTAAAGGAAACGCTGCAGATGGTTATGCGTTCGGGTGTGCTTCTTTATGCCGCCGGGGATGCAAGTAAGATATCATCTTCCCGGGTTGTGGCAGGAGAACTTCCGTCTGCGGACAGAAGGGAGTCCTTATCGGGAGAAAGCCCGGGAGAAGGAGTGTTATCTTTTAATAGTATCGGAGAATGGTCCCGGCTGATAGAGTCTGGAGAATATGGACAGCCAGACAGCTGTTTTCTCGGGAAAGACCGGTTTTTGGCAGACTATATTTTTCGATGTTTTTCCTGGTATGGACAGCCGGAAAAGGAAGAAAAAGAGGAAAATCATGCTTTACAATGTGAGGTGGAATATCTGATAGAAGGCAGACAATCCGACATTGATAATGTTAGATGCGTGGCGAACCGCATTCTTTTATGGAGATTTATTGTAAACTATGCGTATGCCAGTAAAGATGCAGGTATTCAGGCACGGGCCGAGAGCTTATCGATGGGATTAACCGGATTTCTTGGATTGCCTGCTGCCCGGGAAGCGGTTCGGGTTTTGCTGACCTCAGCGCTTTGTTATGGAGAGTCTTTGCTGGAACTTCATACCCTTCTTAATGGAGGCGAAATCCCGGTCGTAAAAACGGCTGCTGTCTGGAATCTTCATTTTGAAAATGCGCCGGAGTATCTTCGCAGCAAAAAAGAGGTAAAGAAGGGAAATTGTAATGTATCTTACACTGATTATCTGAAGATGTTTCTTGCAGTAAAGAATAAAGACTCCCGCCTTTATTATCGCATGATGGACATCATGCAGATGAATATGGCACTGGAAGAACCGGGATTTCAGATGAAGGACTGCCTGTTTTCCTATCAGTGGGAGGTAAATATCACATATACCGGCAATTTTGCATCGCTCCCGTTTGTCGGACAGACAAACCTGTGGAACATGAAACTGAAACGACAGGTCAGCTATTAATCCGGGAGGTGAAACAGGGTGCTCTTAAGAAACAGATATTTAAACAGATTTTATAGCAAAGTTCATATTGGATTCCCCGATTTTAAAAATAAAAAAACAGTGGAAAGACGGTCTCTCCAGGCATTTCTGTCAGCAATATGGACGCAAATGAGAAAAAGAGCATCCTGTCTTGCCTCCCGGCGTGGTTCGGCCACGGTAGAGATGGCCATGGTGTTTCCTCTTTTTCTCTGGGCAGGATGTTTTTTCTTCCTTTTGGGCAGAATGCTGATGACGGAAGCGGTCATACAATATACCCTGTCTAAAACAGCATCGGTTTGTGCCGCTCAGGAATCTGAGCGACGCGCAGCGAAGAGAAAATCAGAAGAAAGAGAAAGGTATTTGAGTCCTGAGGCTGTGTTTTTGTCCATGGCAGAAAGGACGGATATATCCGATTTTTGTGTTTCCGGAGGAAAAAAGGGGATTCATATAACGGGTTCGTTTTCGGAATCTGAAGAATGCATTTGTATCAGTGCCAGATACCGGCTGCGTCTATCGGTTCCTTTTTTGGGGAAAAACGGGATTTCCCGCAGTACCAATGTGAAAAAACGACTTTTTACAGGATATGTTCTTCACGGCGGAGATGAAAGGCAGACAGAACAGACGGTATATGTTGCAGAGAATGGCAGGGTATATCATACCAGCCTTTTCTGTTCGCACATTTGTCTTAAAATTACAGACAAAGAAGCAATTCGCCGTCTTTTATCGGAATCGGGGCTGAGACCCTGTGAAAAATGTACGGGGCGGCATGATTTGCCCGAAGTTTTATATGTAACCGCATCTGGGGAATGCTATCATGTTTCTCTTAGCTGCAGCGGTCTTAAACGAACGGTAAAAATTGTTAAAAAAAGTGATGTTTCCGGAATGCCGGTATGTAAAGACTGTGCCGGCAGAGAGAAAAAGGGCGGAGGGTAAAAATGAGGGGAAAAAGAAAAGGCTCGTGCCTCTGGACAGAGATAGTGGACAATAAAAAGGGAAGAACTACGATAGAAACAGCACTGCTGTTTCCTATAATCGTCTTTTTGTTTCTGGGGATGTTTCTGGCGCTGCTTTTTTTACTTGATATGTCCGTGGCCGAAAGCGAAACCATGATTCAGGCAAATGAGGCTCTGGCGGCATGGAAATCGGACGGGAATCTTCCGGATGGTGTGTATAAACCGCAACAGTTGATAAAAAGGGAGAAATGGTTTCTTGTAACCCTGGAGGGAAGCGGGCTGGAAGCTCAGATGAAAAAACGGATGTCCGAGCGGATTCCACGAAGGACTGCGGTAACCCGTCTGACAAAAACCGGTGCCTGTGCCCGGGGAAAAACCATATCAGCAGAAGCGAAGGTTGTATTTCGCTGGCCGCTGCAGGGAATTTGTGAAATGGCAGGCTTTCAGACTTTGATTTTTCACAGCGTTACCGAAGTATGGCCGGACCGAAGGGAGGAACGGATACGAAAACTGAATCAGGAGGGAACACATGGGGATTCAAAAAGAAGGGCTTCATGAATATTGTGTGGGGCAATCTGCTGAAAACGAATATTTTGCAGATGTGGAGTATCAGATACTTCGGCGTTATCATCCGACAGGGCTGCTTTGTGTTCAGATGAGAGAACAGGATGGAAAACGGGTATTGTTATATGATGTTTCCGGGTTTAAAAGTCTTTATAGCATTTCGGAAGAAAGAGGGATTTCGGAAGAAATATGCAGGGATTTGATGAAAAGCCTGTCAGGGCTCTTTGACAGTTTATCGGAGTATCTTCTGGATGAACAGCATCTCAGTTTAAAGCCTGAACATATTTATGTAAAGGGAAAAATAGTCTGCTGGATGTACCTGCCGGATAAGGTGGAGGATATGCAAAAAGAAGCAGAGAGACTGTTTGAGTGGATGCTGACTCGTATTAATTACGAAGAAATACCATCGGTTCAGTTTATTTATCATGCCTACTGGTATGTGAGAAACCGGGGGTTTTCCGGGGAGATGCTCCGGGATTGTCTGGATTATAAAGAAAAAGAAGAAGAAAGACAAAAACCGGAGAGTTATAAAGCTTTTTTTCAAAAGGAAGAACCGGAGAGCAGTCCAAAGGAGGTGTCGCCGGTAGAGGTACTGCATAAAGTACCGGAGAAGAAACCGGAGCAGATGGTGTCTGACAAAAAGAAAAAGCAAACTGCGTGGACACTGACTGTACTTCGAATTATATGTGGAATAGCGGCTGCAGCAACCGCCTTTGCGGTGTGTTGGTTCCTTTTTGTGGAATGGAGAGAAGGATTTGGAGGGAGTTACAGGAGATATCTGATTGGGTCTGTTATCCTCTTCCTGTTTTCTGCGGAACAGCTCTGGCGGCTTTTCAGGAATAAATCAGGAGAAGAAAGAAAAACGGAGCAGCAAAGGGAGGAAAAAAACGAATATATTCCAAGGCAGGCAACAATTCAGGACCATGAGTGGGGTGGGGAGGATGCCACAGTGGTGCTGGGGGTCAGAAAAGGAGGGCTTTTCCCGGCGCTGCGAAGTGCAGATACCGGAAGATTGCAGCCGATTTATACGTTCCCTTTTTATATCGGTACGGGAGACGGATTGAATCAGATGGTGATACCAGATACCACGGTAAGCAGGCGACATGCGGTAATCGTGCGGGGAAAACAGACGGGTTCCTTTGAACTGCAGGATTTGAGGTCGACAAATGGAACGTGGATTAACAATGAGAGAATCTTTGGCGAGGAGGTAGTTTCGCTGAAAGAGGGAGACCTGCTCCGTTTTGCGGCCTGCGAATACTATTTTGTGTTTCCGGGACCGGAGGGTAATCTGGCGGGAGAGGAAGAGTATCTTGTATAAAATTCGCTGATATGGTACTATTTTTCAAATACATTTCGGATTTAAATAGTGTCTGAATGAAAGAATGGTACAGGATGGAGGAATGATATGGATTTTATACAGGAGTTGTTTCATTTTTTCAAAAAGCTGGGTTATAAAAGGCTGGAGTATGGACAGGAGATTTGCTGGCTGAAGGAAGAGGACCGGTGTATCAAACTTGTAGAGATAATTCCCGAGCTGCTGCCGGGACAGGAAAAGTGCCCGGTCCGACAGACAGAAGAGGTAATGGAGACGCTGGAAAAAGAACTGATGCTTCGTACCGGAAAGCAGGTAGACCGATTGACTCTTCGGCTGTTTCATGATATGCCGGATGTGGATATTGTGGATGAAATTGCTCCGTTTCCGAATATATGGTGCATAGACAGAAAAAACGGGCGGCTTTTTATCTATGAAAAACAGCGGACAGAGTTTGACGGTATTCGACACAGGCTGGAGGACGTTCTTCTTGCTTACACGCAAAAGGAAATGAAAAACACCCGTCAGGAGTTTCAAAGGATTTTTCAGCCGGTGACAACAGTACTGGTACTCGTGAATCTTTGTGTATTCGTTTTGTTAAGCTTCAAAGGAGATGTGACAGATGCATCTTTTATGGCACAGCATGGGGCGCTTGACTGGATTGATGTGGTGGAAAACAAGGAATACTATCGGTTGATTACGTCCTGTTTTCTGCATTTTGGTCTGGACCATCTGCTTCAGAATATGTTGATTTTAATTCTTCTTGGAAGCCGTCTGGAACGAGTAACGGGAAAACTGCGTTACACAGCAATATATTTTGGTGCCGGACTGGGAGCTTCTCTGGTTTCTTTGGCATACAAGCTGTCTTCGGAAATTAACACAGTTTCGGCCGGAGCCTCCGGTGCAGTATTTGGCATAATGGGAGGATTGCTTTTTCTCATATTAAAGGATGCTTTTCAGAAAAAGAAGAGACATATGGAAGAGATTGGACTGAGCGGAATTATTTTTATGATTATGGCAGCACTTTCCTTTGGATTTTTTACGACAGGGGTAGACAATGCGGCACATATTGGAGGTCTTGTGGCAGGATTTATCCTTACGGCGTTTATGGCGGTGGGGTTGTAAATAAATTGTCAGAACTTAGTAAGCTTTCAAACACATAACGTTCACAACTTTTCCTTATACTGTAAACGTAAGAGTAATTCTTATAAAAATCCTCTCCCCTCATAAAAAATGAAACATTCGCACTCATATATTTTAACGTGAGTGCGAATGTTTTTTTGTTTATTTAAAAAGAACTTTTTGAATTCAAGTGAAAAGAAATGGTATCTTTGATCATAGTGTGTGTCCATATTTCTGTTTATTAATATATCACAACAGCAGAGGCGATTAAACCCGTGTCCACAAGTTGAGAAATGGTACAATGAAGGGGGAATTTCTCGCCAACTTCATGTCTACAACCTGGGAAATAGTTTACGCATGATTTGGTGACCACAATACAAATTATCGAGAATGAAGTCACTGTTTCGTGCATGATTTGTTGACTGCAATTTATATTTTTAAGATTGCAGTCAACATTTCGGAGTTACCCCGCTTCAAGCGCGCAGAGTGCTAAGCGGTGGGTAATAAACTAGTTTCAGCGGGTGACAATCCCCTGCTGAAATGTTGAGCCTCCGGCGGATGCCCGCTTGCGGGATTTATTCTTGACAGAAGAAATAGAGATACCTATAATATTAATGAACGTGTTCATTTAAAATGCCGGAAAATAAGGTGCCGGATGGAAAGGAGGATGTCTTGAAAAGAAAAAATGATACCCTGCGGGAGACCATACTTTTTTATGCAAGGGAAATTGCTGACAGGGAAGGCCTTGAGCGGATTAACATCCGTTCCATTGCAAAAAAAGCAGGGATAGCCTCCGGTACGGTTTATAATTATTTTTCCAATAAAGATGAGATTCTTCTGGCATTGACGGAGGAATACTGGCATCAGGCACTTTTGGAAATGGAAACGGTTGTGCAGGGAGATTCTTTTTGTGAGCAGGTGGAACAGATTTTTATCTTTTTGCGGGAACGGATAGATTCTACTGCCGGAAAGCTGATGGGAAGTCTTGGGAATGTGGAAGCGGCGGGAGAGAACCGAATGCAGACTGCGCAGACCAGACTGCGGGATTTCCTGATTTGCCGGATGGAACAGGATATGTCCATACAACCGGATGTCTGGGATGAATCATTTACAAAGGATGCATTTGCGCAGTTTATTGTTCTGCACATGATGACGCTGTTAAAAATAAAGGAATCGAATCCGGATTTTTTATTTCAGATTATCCGGCGAACGATTTATAAGAGAGAGGGGAATGAAGGATGCCACAGGCAATAGCAGAAACAATTTTTGATATTTTATATCTGGGATTTGCCCTGATTATGGGTATTACGATGATTTCAAAGGGAAAGGAACCGATTGTGAAAAAAGCCGGAATGATGGCGGCGCTTCTTGGTGCCGGAGATGCGTTTCATCTGATTCCGAGATCCTATGCGTTATGGACGACGGGGCTGGAAGCCAATGCGGCGGCTCTTGGATTTGGTAAATTTGTCACGTCCATTACGATGACGATTTTTTATCTGATTATGTATCATATCTGGAGAGAATATTTTGAAATCAGGGGAAGGAAAGGGCTGACCGTTGGTCTGTATCTGCTGGCGGCTTTACGAATTGGTCTTTGTCTGTTGCCGCAGAATGACTGGTTTGTCTATCGGCAGCCGCTTACGTATGGAATCCTGAGAAATATTCCGTTTGCGATTATGGGAGTGATTATTATAGTCATTTTTGCCAGTGAGACCAGAAAAACCGGAGATGAGGTTTTTCGGTTTATGCCGGTGGCGGTGGCGCTTTCTTTTGGATTTTATCTGCCGGTGGTATTGTTCAGCGGGGTATTGCCGGTAATCGGGATGCTGATGATTCCGAAAACGCTGGCCTACGTATGGATGATTTTGATGTGCGTGAAGCTTTACAGGCAGAGAAATTAAAGTTAATCTGAGAAAAAAATCAGGGCTGTCACCCTGAATGTGTTACCGATGTAATATTGGCGGATACATTCAGGGCGGCAGCCCGTTTTAACTTTTTTGAAGAAGTCTAAGGCGGATTGCGAAGATGCGCTAATCACCAAAAGAAATGCCGAGATTTTTGGCCTGTTTGATAATCTGGTCATCCGGAGATACATATTTTAACTTGCCGGCGATTTCTTTTAAAGGAACAGAGGAAACCTCGTAGCCTTTCATGATAACCATTTTGCCGTAATCCTCGTTGCGAATCAACTCGGCCGCGGCAGCGCCGAGACGGCTGGAAATCACGCGGTCAAACGGATCCGGGGTTCCTCCACGCTGGGTGTGTCCCGGAATTGTGACACGAACCTCTTGTCCGGTGGCTTCCTGAATCTTTGCGGCGAGTTCATAGCCGACCGTGGAATGCTTACGTTTGGCGAGCTTTTCCTTGTACTGCTTTTTGGAGAGCTTGGCGTCCTCTCTGGATATGGCACCCTCTGCCACCGCCAGAATAGTAAAGCCTTTTCCGTCTTCGCCGCGTCGTTTGATTGCCTCAATGACGTGATTCAGATTATATGGAATCTCAGGAATCAGAATGATGTCGGCGCCGCCGGCGATACCGGCGTGAAGGGTAACCCAGCCTACCTTGTGTCCCATCAGTTCCACAATAAATACACGGTTGTGAGAGGCCGCGGTGGTATGAATGCAGTCAATCGTGTCGGTGGCAATATCAACGGCACTCTGAAAACCGAAGGTCATGTCTGTGCCCCATAAATCATTATCAATGGTTTTTGGAAGGGATACTACGTTAAGGCCTTCTTCACTTAAAAGATTGGCAGTTTTCTGGCTGCCGTTTCCACCAAGAACTACAAGGCAGTCAAGATTGAGGTAGCGATATGTGGCCTTCATGGCTTCCACCTTGTCAACACCGTTCTCATCAGGAACTCTCATGAGCTTAAAAGGCTGTCTGGAAGTACCGAGAATTGTGCCGCCTCTGGTGAGAATACCGGAGAAATCTCTGGCCGTAAGTCTGCGGTAATTTCCGTAAATCAGGCCTTTGTAACCATCCTCAAATCCATACAGCTCAACATTACCTTCAAGCTGCTGGAGACCCTTGACAACTCCGCGCATGGTAGCATTGAGACTCTGGCAGTCCCCTCCGCTGGTCAACATACCGACTCGTTTCATAGTATCAGATCCTTTCTTTTGTCACTTTATGCTGCAATTTATAATTCAATACGGCCTTCCAGGGCACGGGAGAGGGTCACTTCATCAATGTATTCCAGCTCTCCGCCGATTGGAACGCCACTGGCGATTCTTGTAATTTTAATCCCCCGCGGTTTGACTTTTTTGGTAATATACATGGCAGTCGCCTCCCCGTCAAGGCTGGAACCGGTTGCCAGAATCAGCTCTTTGACATCGGGGTCATCGAGACGGGCCTCCAGTTCTTTGAACCGGATATCCTGCGGACCTTTTCCGAGGCTTGGAACGAGAGTTCCCTGTAAAACATGATAAACGCCTTCGTACTGGCCGGTCTTTTCATAGGCCGCAAGGTCCTTGGTGTGCTCAACGACCATAATCGTGCTGTGGTCACGCTTCGGGCTGGCACAAATCGGGCAGAGCTCGGAATCGGTCAGAGTGCAGCAGCATTTACAGTACCGAATCTCCTTTCTGGCTTTTACGAGAACCTCGGCCAGGTGCTCCACATGTTCTTCCGGCATATTAATGATGTGAAATGCGAGACGCTGCGCCGATTTGCTGCCGATACCCGGCAGACGGCGGAGCTCATCGATTAAATTGGTCACCAGGGTGCTGTAGTAATTCATCAGAAACCAAGTCCCCCGCCGAGACCGCCGGTAAATTTGGACATTTGAGCCTGCTGGTCTGCCTCCATGGAGCGAAGAGCTTCATTGGTTGCTGCCATGATAAGATCCTGGAGCATTTCGATGTCGTCTGGGTCAACCACTTCTTCAGCGATTTTGACAGCAGTAACTTCTTTTTTTCCGGAAATAGTTACAGAAACAACTCCGCCGCCGGCAGAAGCTTCGTAGGATTTCTCTTCGAGAGCCTTGGTAGTCTCTGCCATCTGTTTTTGCATTTTCTGAGCCTGCTTCATAAGATTATTCATGTTTCCCGGCATACCGCCCGGAAATCCACCTCTTTTTGCCATAATAGAACCTCCATATAGAAATATTTATAAATTGTGTTTACACCGGAAAGTGTAATCCGATTACTCGTAAATAATCGTGTGGTGAATTTTGCTTAAATCAATACAATTTGCCTGTCCCGAAGGAACCTGTGTGCGGGACATACATTCAAACTGAACGGTTTTCCCGGTCTGTTCGGCAACCATATCGGAAAGGACTTTTAAATTTTGCTGATGATTCTGTTCAAAATAGCTCTGCGCCATATGATCTTCGGCATGAAAAAGAAGCCGGATTAAAGAACTGTCATCAGAAACAACCGGGTCAGCAGCCTTAAGAAAACGCTGCATAGGCATATCGGTTGCAGCTACAATCTTTTTCCAGTTTGCGGCGATTTTTTTCAGGTCAGCAGCCTCAGCCGGAGAAAAACGGGATTCCAGAAGTCTGGTCTGTTCTTCCGGGCTTAAGGAAGGCTCTTTTGGGGAAACCTCCTTATGGGAAACGGCAGACGAAACAGCCGGAGAAGATACCGGAAAGTCACCGTTCTCCAGACGGTTTTCCAGTTCTCTGAGTCTTTCTGCAAGACTTAAGGCATCCGAATCCATCTGCGGCGTACACAAACGAATAAATCCGACTTCCAGAAGGATTCTTTTTTGTGTTGCTCCCCGAAGCTGTCCGGAAAGGTCAGAAAGAACCTGAATAAACCGGAGTAAAGTCGTGGTTGTGGTCATGGAAGCCTCCTCCCGCAATGCGGCGATGGTTTCCGCAGATAAATCAAGGCTGTCCTCAGCGCCTGTCTGATCCTTCAGGATCAGAAGGTTACGAAGATACCAGAGAAAATCCGCAAGAAACTGAGAAAGCTCACGGCCCTCTGCGACGATCTGGTCAATCAGAGAAAGAACGGAAACCGTATCTTTTGCCAGAATCTGCCGGAGAAGCTGACTGAAAACCGCAGTGTCCACCGTACCGAGGACTTCCAGAACATTTTCATAGGTGAGGGTCTGATTCAGATAAAAGGAAATGCACTGATCCAGAAGGCTTAAGGCATCACGCATGGAGCCGTCGGCGGCTCTGGCGATGTAACGGAGCGCTTTTTCCTCCGCCGGGATTCCTTCCTTTTCCATCAGGGAGACCAGATGGCCGGTAATGGTATCAATGGAAATCCTTTTAAAGTCGTATTTCTGGCAGCGGGAAAGGATAGTGACAGGAATCTTATGCTTTTCCGTCGTGGCAAGGATAAAAATCACATAGGACGGCGGTTCCTCCAGCGTTTTTAAGAGCGCATTAAAAGCCCCGGAAGAAAGCATGTGAACCTCGTCAATAATATAAACCTTATAACGCCCTTCCACCGGGGAATACTGTACCTGTTCCCTGAGCTCACGAATGTGGTCCACACCATTGTTGGATGCGGCATCAATCTCATAGACATCCAGAGAACTCTGGTTGTTTATCGACCGGCAGGAAGGACATTCATTGCAGGGACTGCCGTCAATCGGATGCTGGCAGTTCACCGCTTTTGCAAAAAGCTTGGCAATGGAAGTCTTTCCCGTTCCGCGGGTGCCGCAAAACAGATAAGCGTGACCAATACGATTATATACAATTTGATTGCGTAAAGTCCGGACGATGGCATCCTGCCCCTTAATCTCGTCAAAATCAGCCGGGCGCCATTTCCGGTACAGAGCAATGTAAGACATGAAATCACACCTCTTTTGGAAATTGTACTTAAGCTGTTACATATTTTAGCACATCCCGGTAGAAATGACCATGCATTTTTTAAAGATTCAGGAGAGAAGCAAATTGCTGCAGAAAAATCCGGCGTCCGGCATTCTGTTCCAGAAGGCGAAGCAGTTTTTCTTCCATTTTCGGAGAAATCCAGCTTTTCCGGTGATTGTGATAATGATTGGATATTTTCCAGAATTTTTCAGGATAAAGAAAAAGAAAGTAAAGAAAACGCAGGTCATAATCGGAGAGGGGACGAACCGAAGAATATGCGGCAATGCCCGTCTCTAAAAAGCTGAAATTATAATCATTTTTTTCCAGAGTTTTTCGCATAAAAAGATAAAAATCCATAAGAAACGGCTGAAAGCAGACCGATTCGAAATTAACGGTGGCTATGGAGCCATCCGGGAGAAATAAAACATTATGATGATGATAGGCGCCATGACAGATTCCGGCAGAAGTTTCCTGACCCGAATGACCGGTTTCGGACAGGCAGGCAAGGGCATGACAGGCCTCTTCATAAAACTCATCAAAATGCCGGATATATAGAAGCTCAAAAGATTTTTTCCGGTTCACCCGGCTGACAAAGCGGCGGATATTTCGCAGTTCCCGGTTGCGTCTGGCAAAAAGCTCCGGAATCGATTCCATCTGCAGGGGTTCAAAAGGAAGCTCGGAAACCGAGGCAGAAGTATTGTGAAGAAAAGCCAGATTCTTGCAGGCGGCAAAAACATCCTGCAGATTGCAGCAGTCGCATTCTCGTCCGTTAAAATAATGCTTCAGAACAAAAGGGGTGTGATACCGGTCGTAAACGACCAGGCTGTTTTCACGGGATAAAAAATAGCGGTCGGTAGAAAAAAATCCGGCGCCGGCCAGCTTTTCCTTCCATTCATATTCCAGTGCCAGCTTATGGAGAGAACTGTGGTATTCCTTTAAAAGAGCAAGCCCCTGGTCCGTCTCACATTGAAAGGTTCCCCGGCTGCGGAACGAAGAAATGACTTTGACGTCATACTGGTTCAATAATTCCATGTATTTATCATTCACAAAAATCCCTCCAAACAAAAACAGGGTTGACGGTTTCGGACTCCCCGGCTTCAGAAAAAATATGAAGCGCAGGGAATCTGGTCTATCCTATGTGTTCAGAGGGTGTGATATGCCATAAAAACGATTCTGCAGGGAAAACTTATGCGTCGGCATTGCCATTTAAAATCTCAGCATAGATTTTAAGGGCGAGCTCCTTAAGATATTCATAATGATTGAGCTGCGGGTTTTCAAGAACCATGGTTAAAAGGGTATTTAAAATAGAACCGATGATTTTTCCTTCCCGGATGCCAAGCTCCTTAAGCTGATTGCCGTTAATTTTCAGTTCCTTAAGAGTCAGGCAGTCCATGGCAGTAAGAATCTCCCCATAAGCCTCTTCCGTTTCCTGGAGAATCGCCAGCTTTTCTTTCTGAAGATAACTGCTTTGTGCGCTCACATCGGCTTCCATTACCTTAAGCAGATAAGGGAAAAGCGTTTTT
>JALEIY010000035.1 GCA_022769785.1 Eubacterium sp. | reverse complement strand
GAAGAAAAAAGAAAAGAATAAAGCAGGAAAAAAGCAGAGTTTTCTGCTTTTTTTTCTTGCATTTTACGTCAATTTCGTATACAATACTTTAGTGTGGTGCATTGATGCATCACGAAGATGTTAAAATAAAAAATGAAAGAGGAGTACATAGTTATGAAAAAATTTATTGCAATGCTTTTATTTGGTACAATGTGTATCTCAACACTGGCTGGCTGCGGCAATGCAGATAAGGCAAAAGCGGAAGAGTCTGATTGGGCATATATCCAGGACGAGGGAGAAATGAAGGTAGGTATGACATTGTTTGCACCAATGAATTATTATGATGACGATAATAATTTTGTCGGTTTTGATACTGAGCTGGCTAATGCAGTTGGCGAGAAACTTGGTGTGAAGGTGAATTTTATTGAGATTAACTGGGATTCCAAGGAAATTGAGCTGAATTCCAAAAACATTGACTGTATCTGGAACGGTATGTGTATTACAGAAGAAAGAAAGCAGAATATGAGCATTTCTGACCCGTATCTTTACAATACTCAGGCTATGGTTATGAAAGCCGACAGAGAAGAAGAGATTATGAAGAGTGTAGATGGTCTTACAATCACAGCAGAACAGGGTTCTACCGGTGAAGGAAAAATTGACGGTTCCATTGAAGATGACGATACCGTAGTTGTTTCCGCAAAAGAATATTTTGCAAATGCAAACTATGTTCCTTCAGACTCCATGGCAAAAGCTCTTATGGAAGTTAAATCCGGAACTGCTGATGTAGCTGTTGTGGACAGCGTTTGTGCTTTGGCTATGGTTGGTCCTGAGACAGATTATGCAGATATGGTTGTCAATATGGACAATCAGTTTGGACAGCAGGAATACGGTATTGCTTTCCGTAAAGGAAGCGATATTACAGAAAAAGTAAATGAAGCAATTGCAGCTCTTTACGAGGAGGGAAAAGTAGATGAGATTGCTTCAAAATATGGTCTGTCCGACGCACTGGTAAAATAATGATATCCATGATTGTGAAGGATATTGTGTAAATGGAATCCGGAGTTTGTGCCTTAGTTTTGATGCCTGGGCACAAAGTGCCGGATTTCTTGTGTAACAGCAAAAGACCAGATTTTTTATCAATAACAAAAGAAAGAAGGAAAAAAATATGTTGGGAGCAAGCCCCATTGAGTCTCTGACTTCCGGGTTTATATATAATATTGAATTATTTATGATTACACTTGTCCTGGCGATGCCTCTTGGACTGGTAATCACATTTTTGTCAATGACAAAGTTTAAACCGATTCGATGGATAACCAAGATATATATCTGGATTATTCGTGGAACCCCGCTGATGCTTCAGCTTTTTGTCGTTTTATATGTGCCTGGATTATTATTTAATATGCCGATGTCTTCCCGTTTTACAGCGGCAGTGGTTGCCTTTGTCTTAAATTATTCGGCATATTTTTCAGAAATATACCGTGGTGGTATTGAAAGTATTTCCAAAGGTCAGTACGAAGCCGGACAGGTTCTCGGTATGACAAAAACACAGATTTTCTTTAAGATTATTCTTCTTCAGGTAATTAAACGTATTGTACCGCCAATGAGCAATGAAATTATTACACTGACCAAGGATACCTCCCTTGCACGTGTTATCGGTGTGGCCGAAATCATCATGAGTGCAGAGCGGTTTACCAAACAGGGGCTGATTTGGCCATTATTTTCCACTGGTCTTTTCTTCCTGATTTTCAACGGCGTTCTTTCTCTGCTGCTTGGATGGATTGAGAAGAAAATGGATTATTTCAGGGTGTAAGGAGGTCAGATTATGTCTATTTTGGAAGTAAATAATCTCAAAAAAAGCTTTGGTAATACAGAGGTGTTAAAGGGAATTGATTTTTCTCTGGAAAAAGGAGAAGCACTGGCTATGATAGGTGCATCCGGGAGTGGAAAAACGACACTTCTTCGTTGTCTGAATTTCCTGGAAAAGCCAACGGAAGGACAGATTTCTGTCAATGAGAAAAAGATTTTTGATTCCACCAATCCAAAATCATTAGGTGATGCGGAGATTCGTAAAAACCGTCTTCATTTCGGAATGGTATTTCAGTCTTTTAATTTATTCCCACAGTATACTGCCCTGCAAAACTGTACCCTTGCCAAAGAACTTATGGCAAAAGAAAGACCGGATTTTAAGTCCAGGAAAAAACAGATTCTTGAGGAAATTCGTGTGGAAGGTGAGGCTATTCTGGATAGTGTTGGATTAAAAGAAAAGAAA
>JALEIY010000095.1 GCA_022769785.1 Eubacterium sp. | reverse complement strand
GACATCCCGGGCATCCTCTTTGGTAAAAGGTTCCAGGCAGGTAAGTCCTTCCCGGAATCTGGTAAGGCCCACCGGTACGATGGACAGACTTTCCATATATGGAAGAAATCTTCCCAGATCTTCTATAGTCCGGTCAAGCTCTTTCCCGTCGTTAATCCCTTTACACAGTACAATCTGGCTGTTCATCGGGATTCCTGCATCGTAAAATCGTTTCAGCTTTTCGCAGATATCACCCGCAAAACGATTGTGAAGCATCTTTTTCCGAAGCTCCGGATTAGTCGTATGCACGGAAATATTAATCGGTGCCAGACGATACCGGATAATCCTGTCCATGTCGGATTCCTTCATATTGGTCAGGGTAATATAATTTCCCTGCAGAAAAGACAGGCGGGAATCGTCATCCTTAAAATAAAGGGTGTCCCTCATTCCCGGCGGCATCTGATCGATAAAACAGAAAATGCATTTGTTACTGCAGGAATGGTATTCATCCATCAGAGAATTGGTAAATTCAATCCCCAGATCCTCATCTTCCTCTTTTTCAATCTCCAGCATACAATCTTCCCCATCTTTGGTCAGAATCTGTACACGAAGGAATTCTTCTTCAATATAATACTGATAATCAAAAATATCTTCTATCTTTTTATCGTTGACTGCGACAATTTTATCCCCCGGCTCCAGACCGCATTCTTCTGCAATACTTCCGGGAATTACCGCCGCAATCTCATGAATATATTTATTCATTGATTACTCTCCGTCAATCATAATAAAACAACCCAGATTTCCTCTTTTCCCATGGCTGGCGCGGTGAGAAAACAGTTTATCGCTGTTACAGCAGGTACATAAATCTGTCACATCCAGATTCTCTCTGACAATTCCTGCCCGAAGCAGAATAAATTCGTTGGCTTTCCAGAGGTCGAGCTGATATTTGCCTCCTCCCCGGTTTTCAAGAATCTGCGCAGACTCTTCCGGTGGAAATGCTTTTTCAAATGCTTCTGCCACATCCTCGCTGACCTCATAACAATCCCGACAGATGGATGGGCCAATGGCAGCAATAATATCTGCAGGTTCTGAACCGTAATTCTCTTTCATAAACCGGACCATTTTCTCTCCGATGCCGGCTACGGTTCCCCTCCAGCCGGAATGAGCCATGGCAGCCACCTTTTTCACCGGGTCATAGAATACCAGCGGCACACAATCCGCATAGGAGGTATACATGGGTACTCCCGGTTCATTTGTCACCAGGGCATCTATTCCCGGTACGGTTTCCCGCAAAATGCCGTCTCCCCTGTCTTTTTTGCCCACAACACGGATTTTGGTCTCATGAACCTGAGACGACAAAACCAGGTCCTCGGAAGAAAAACCAATGGCTCCGGCAATCCGCCGAAAATTCTCCTGAACTTTTTCAGGCTCATCTCCCCTTGTAAAGGAAAGATTCATAGACGCAAACTCGTTCTCACTTACCCCTCCGATTCTGGTGGAAAATCCATGCCTGACTCCCGCCTTTTCCAGCTTCGGAAATGTAAGAAAAACAACGCCGTCTTTTTCATTTATTATGGTAGAATGATTCTTATTACTGTATTTCCAGTCCATTTCACACCTCCCGGAACGCATTTATTCCAGATATTCAAATGCATTTTTTATCCAGTGACACTCCATTTGCCCATCCACCTCTACTACATCAAAACGCACCGAACAAAAGCTGTCTATCCTGTACTGCATCCGAAAGTAATCGAAGGTTTTGCATATTTTGTGCTGTTTTGGATATCTGACTGCCTCTGCAGGCGTCCCAAGTCTGTTATGAAGCCTTCTTTTAACCTCCACAACGATGATATACTTTCCGTCTTTGCCTATTATGTCAATTTCTCCAAAAGGACTGCGGAAGTTACGATACAAAATACGAACACCGTTTTTTTCCAGAAATGCAGCGGCGCCGGTCTCTCCATCCCTTCCCCTCTGCTTTCGGTTGTCCATAAAAACTCCTGTAAAATTAAATGATATTTTTCAGAAAACTCATTCGATGTATCGGACTCGGTCCCATCTCCTTTAACGCACGGATATGCTCCGAAGAACCATATCCCTTGTTAGAGGCAAAACCATAGCCCGGATACATTTTATCATATTCTTCCATCATCCGGTCCCGGTAAACCTTTGCCATGATACTGGCTGCTCCAATGGAAATGCTTTTGGCATCTCCTTTAATTAAAGGCACCTGCCGGATATCGACACCGGGTATGGTCACTGCATCGTTTAGCAGCAAATCCGGTGTGACGGGAAGTGAAGCAATCGCTTTTCGCATGGCTTCATAGGTTGCCTGCAAAATATTTATCTCGTCAATTACCGTATGAGGCACCAGTCCGATTCCAACGGAAACAGCCTCTTTTTTAATGATTTCAAATAATTCTTCCCTTTTTGCGGCAGACAGCTTTTTGGAGTCGTTAATATATAAAATCCTGCTGTCTTTTGGCAATATCACCGCACCGGCTACTACCGGACCGGCAAGTGGTCCTCTGCCCACTTCATCAATTCCACAGATAAAAGAATACTGACGGAAGCTTTTTTCATACCGGCACAGCTCTTCAATCCGCTCTTTTTCTTTTTCGTAACGCAAAAGGCGGGCGCGGGACGCTTCCAGAAGGTTTTGTACTCCTTTTCGTTCATCCTCCTGATAAACCTCCATGGCCTGTTCCAGCTTTTCTTCCGGCAAACTGCGAAGCTCCTCCCGTATCTCGGAAATGCTCTTCTTTTGTATTTTCATGGCTGTCAGTCAACCTTTCCAAATTGATTCAGCGGCCAGATACGAATCCAGACCTTTCCGATGATTTCTTCCCTTGTTACCGGTCCGACCGCTTCCCAGCGGCTGTCATAGCTTACCGGCCGGTTATCTCCCAGGCAGAAATATTCATCATCGGCAAGGGTAATTTCGTCTGCGGCAATCCCCGGGTCATCAATATAATCTGTAATTCCGTAGACATCCTCTGTAAGCTGTTCTCCGTTAATATAAACCTGTCCGTCAATTATCTGAACCTCTTCTCCCGGTAATCCGATAACTCTCTTAATATAATAAGGATGCTCCCCGTTTTCTTCCGGTCCCGGGAAAATGATAATATCAAATCGTTCCGGGTCATGGAAACGATAAGACAGTTTATCCATGATAAGACTCTGTCCGTTGGCCAGCGTGGTATCCATGGAATCCCCTCTGACCACAGTTCTCTGTCCGACATAACGCAAAATCAGAAATACAAGAAGGCAGATAACTGCTACATAAATTATGGTTCCAAATATTTCTCCCATAATGCCTCCTTTTTTCTCTTCCGGAATCTCGTGCTTGTATCGTTTTTCCTTTGTATCATTATCTGTTCTGTTACTGCCCATATCGATTCCTCCTTATTTTAATCTTTACTGCGGCTGTTCCAGAGAGATTCGTCCCAGCCGTAAGGAACGAAAATCATCCAGAAGAAGCAGCGCCGCTTTTTCCGTATCAACCTGTCCGCCTTTAATCAGGCAGCCTCTTGCTTCCGCAATATCCTGCAGAATCTGTAAGCCTTCTCCCTCTTCGGAAATTGCATAACGCTCTGTCAACACTCCGGGATAACAGGTTTTCAGAAATTCTGTCAGTTCCACTGCCATTTCGGGAGCATTCAGAATTTCTTCTTTTATCGAGCCAATCCAGGCAAGCCGAAGTCCTACGGCCTGGTCTTCAAACTTTGGCCAGAGAATCCCCGGTGTATCTAAAAGCTCCACGTTTTTATTTATCTTTATCCACTGCTTTCCTTTGGTAACCCCCGGCTTGTTTCCGGTTTTCGCACAGGCTTTTCCGGCAAAGGAATTAATAAATGTGGATTTCCCCACGTTTGGGATTCCTGCGACCATGGCACGAAGAGGACGATTCAGGATTCCCCGCTTTCGGTCTTTTTCCTTTTTCTCTTTGCAGGCCTCTTCGATTAGTTTCTTCACTTCCCGGATTCCCGCGCCTTTCTGAGAATTCACTTTGGCCACCAGAAAGCCTTTTTCTTTATAATACTGTTCCCAGGCAGACGTAACCTCTGCATCTGCCATATCGGCCTTATTTAGAATAATCAGCCGATACTTCCCACGGGCCAAATCATCAATATCGGGATTCTTACTGCTGTATGGAATCCGTGCGTCTACCAGTTCCACCACAATATCAATCAGCTTTATGTTATCCTGCATCATTCTCCGGGCCTTTGTCATATGGCCGGGATACCATTGAAAATGCATAGTTTCCTCCAATTCTTAACGGCCTTTTTTGACCACACCCATTACTTTCCCCACAAACTGACTTCTTTTGATGTTGCCGATATTGGAGACTCTGGAGTCTTCGCTGTTATTGCAGTTATCTCCAATGACAAAATACTCATCTTCGCCAAGTTCTATGGAATAGGCAGCCAGTCCGGCCGACAATATTTCTTCTTCAAACTCTATATCCAGTTTTTTTCCATCAATCAGTATATCTCCATCGGTAATCTGCACTGTTTGTCCCGGCAGTCCGATGACTCTTTTTACGGTGTAATGTGCCGTTGTACCATTTTCCAGCTCCAATACTACCACATCGAGTGCTTTTGGGTCCCCTATCCGGTATTCCAGCTTATTGACCAGCACCACATCCTGGTCATTATAAGAAGGCTGCATGGATTCTCCGTGTACAGTGACGGTCTGAAATGCAAAATGTATGACAAAAAATCCGAGAATGATAGCTACAGCGACCTCACCAACGCCAAAGGCAATCCGTCTTATCATCATGTTTCTTCGTTCTTTATACCGATAACTCTTCATAGGCAATCACCTGTCTTTTTTCCGTATGGAAAAACAGGGCAAGTATAAATACTCGCCCCGGTCTCCTGATACTATTTAACTAATTCTTTAACCTTAGCTCTCTTACCTACTCTGTCACGTAAGTAGTAAAGTTTTGCTCTTCTTACTTTACCTTTTCTCACTACCTCGATTTTGGTAACGATCGGGGAATGTAATGGCCAGGTTTTTTCTACGCCAACGCCGTTGGAGAACTTTCTTACTGTGAATGTCTCTTTTGCTCCGCCGTTCTGTCTTTTAATAACAGTTCCTTCGAATACCTGAATTCTTTCACGGGTTCCCTCTACAACTTTTGCGGATACACGAACGGTATCTCCTACACGGAAGCTGTCTACTTCTGGTTTCAGCTGTGCATCCTCGATGCTCTTAATAATATCTTTCATGTGTGACCTCCTATATAATTCTGGTGTTCTTAATACCCTTCGTAACAGCGGACCACCTTTTTTCACAACTATCAAATAATAACATATATTTTACAGCCATGCAAGTAATTTATTTATTTTTTTCCATTTCATTTTCGGTATCATAGCCAAGAGTCTTCAGATATCTGATATCTTCCCGGCTAAGGGGCGCATCTTCCAAAAGGTCCGGTCTTCGCTCCAAGGTACGTTTTAATGACTGCTCTCTGCGCCACTTTTCAATATTGGCATGATGCCCGGAAAGGAGTACATCCGGTACCCGTTTCCCCCGGAATTCTACCGGCCTTGTATAATGAGGATGCTCGAGCAGGTTATCATGAAATGATTCAAACTCTGCAGATTCGTCATTATTTAACACACCTGGAATCAACCGGGAAATGGCGTCAATCATCACCATGGCAGGCAGTTCACCACCGGTCAGGACATAATCCCCGATGGAAACATAATCTGTCACGATTTCCTCGAGAATTCTCTCATCCACTCCTTCATAATGGCCGCAAAGGAAGACCAGTTCTTCTTCTTTTGCAAATTCTTCTGCCATTGACTGGGTAAAGGTAGCCCCCTGCGGTGTTACATAAATCACTCTCGGCCGGCTGCCGCTTTGTTTCGTCAAATCCTCATAGGCGAGATAAACCGGCTCCGGCTGCATTACCATTCCGGCGCCCCCGCCATATGGATAATCATCCACATGCTTATGCTTATCTCTGGAATAATCTCTGATATTTATGGCATTAACCTGAATCGTCCCCCGGTCGATTGCCCTTCCGGTAACGCTGGTGCCAAGTCCGTCTGTAATCATGTCCGGAAACAATGTCAGCACATGAAACTTCATCAGTCTACCAGTCCTTTCAGCAAATGAACCAAAATCACGCCTTCTTCCGTATCCACATCAAGGATACAGTCTTTGATTGCCGGAAGAAGAACTCTTCCGCCGTCCTGAGTCAGGACTTCATACACATCGTTTGCTCCGGTCTCAATGACATTTTCAAGTTTTCCGATTGTTACTCCGCTGTCGTCTACAATGGTAAGACCGATTAAATCCGCCACATAGTATTCATCTTCATCCAGCGGCACTGCATTTTCTCTGGTCACCATCAGCGGACAGCGTTTAAACTGTTCCACTTCATTAATGTCATCCAGGCCTTCAAACTTTACAAATACAAACTTTTTGAAAAACTTACAATATTCTACCTTCAGCTTTTTCAGCTCATTTCCGGTATCCAAAAGGACATCTTCCAGCTCCAGGAACCGGTTTTTATCGTCTGTTGTGGGAAATACCTTCACTTCTCCTTTTAAACCATGTGTTCCTGTGATGATTCCTACCTGAAATAAATCTTCCATTATTATTTCTCCCGAAGAACATTCTCCATGAATAAAAAGAGGCTGCCGCAAAATCCTGATTTCATTTTGCACCAACCCCTCTATGCCAGTTACTGAGCGATATCTACAATCACTTTTTTCTCTTCCTTCGAAGCTGCAGCCTTTACTACAGTGCGGAGCGCTCTTGCGATACGTCCCTGCTTTCCGATTACCTTTCCCATATCATCCGGTGCCACATGAAGCTCCAGAATAATGGAATGTTCGGTTTCTTTTTCTGTGACTACAACATCCTCAGGATGATCTACCAGAGATACTGCAATTACTTTTACCAAATCTTTCATTACACAGGCCCCCAGCTATTATTTTTCGATACCGGCATTCTTTAATAATCTTGCAACTGTATCGGTTGGCTGTGCACCTTTGTTCAGCCATGCTTTTGCTGCTTCTTCGTCAAATTTGACTACAGCAGGCTCCTGGTTAGGATCGTAAAAACCAACTTCGTCGATGTTACGTCCGTCTCTCGGAGATCTTGCATCTGCAATTACAACTCTATAAATAGGATTTCTCTTTTTACCCATTCTTTTTAATCTCATCTTTACTGCCATGTGATTTCACCTCTTTCATCTTCATTATTAATAATCATCTATATTGTAACCGGAGTTCCGGTGACAACCTTATTAAAACGGGAACTTGATACCGCCCAGGTTCATGCCGCCTCTTCTCCGGCCGCCTTTCCCCATCATTCCATTCATCTGCTTCATCATCTTACGGGACTGTTCAAACTGCTTACACAGCTTGTTTACTTCCTGCAGACTGACACCGGCTCCGTTTGCGATACGTTTTTTTCTGGATGGATTTAAAAGATTCGGATTACTCCGTTCTTCTGGTGTCATGGAATAGATAATTGCTTCAATGCGTCCCATGGCACTCTCGTCCACTTCCACGTTCTTTAACTGATTTCCCATGCCCGGAATCATGGATAACAAATCCGTGATACCTCCCATGCTTTTTATCTGCTGCATCTGACTTAAGAAATCATCAAAACCGTATTCCGCCTTGCGAAGCTTTTTCTCAAGCTCTCTGGCAGATTCTTCATCTACCGCATTCTGTGCTTTTTCAATCAGGGTAAGCACATCACCCATTCCAAGGATTCGGCTGGTCATCCGTTCCGGATAAAACTGCTGTAAATCCTCCAGTTTTTCTCCCATTCCGACAAAAAGAATCGGTTTTCCTGTCACGGCACGAATGGACAATGCCGCTCCGCCTCTCGTATCACCGTCAAGCTTGGTAAGAATCACTCCATCGATTCCAACCTTTTCCTCAAAGGTCTTCGCCACATTCACGGCATCCTGCCCTGTCATGGCATCTACTACCAGCATGGTCTGTGTTACAGCGACCTGATCCTTTATGTTCTGAAGCTCTTCCATCATGGATTCATCCACATGGAGACGTCCTGCTGTATCAAGGATGACCACATTAAGATCATGCTCTTTCGCATACTCAATGGATGCTTTTGCGATATCCACAGGATTTTTCTTGTCTCCCATGGTAAACACAGGAACTCCCTGCTTCTCTCCGTTCACCTGGAGCTGCTTAATCGCTGCCGGACGATAAACATCACAGGCGGTCAGCAAAGGCTTTTTGCCTTTCTTTTTAAGCTGTCCCGCAATCTTGGCAGCCGTTGTGGTTTTACCGGCTCCCTGAAGGCCGGCCATGAGAAACACGGTAATCTCGTTGCCCGGAAGAAATACCAGCTCCGTAGTCTCGGAGCCCATAAGATTCTCCATCTCTTCCTTTACAATCTTAATTACCATCTGTCCCGGATTAAGCCCGGTCAGGACATCCTGCCCCACTGCCCGCTCCGTGACCGTTTTGATAAAGGACTTCACCACCCGGAAATTCACATCGGCCTCAAGAAGTGCCCTTTTTACTTCTTTCATGGCTTCCTTGACATCCGCCTCAGTCAGTCGTCCCTTGCTTCTCAGGTTCTTAAAAACATTCTGCAATTTATCTGTAAGGCTTTCAAATGCCATATACAGCCTCCTTGTCAATACTGTTCCAGAATCTCATCGGTAATCTCGGTAATCTGTGCGATTCTGCTGCAAATCACCGCCCGGTCTTCACATTCTGAAATCTCTCTGGCATAATCATGTATTCTGCCAACCATTTTCCTGACTCTTAAATAATGCTCCACCAGATGAAGCCTTGCCTCATAATCCGCCAGAATCTTTTCGCATCTGCGAATCATGTCATGGGCTCCCTGTCTGCTGATGCCCCGCAAAGCGGCAACCTCGCTGACAGAAAGATCCTCCTGAATATATTCGCCATACACCTCTTTCTGATGCTCGGTTAAAAGCTCACCGTAAAAATCAAAAAGCAGTGACTTCTCTACAATTCTGTCCAAACTGAATCACCTCGTGTAAAGTAATTTCCCTTTACCGAAAATGATTATATGCGAATCCCGCTTCCCTGTCAAGTATTTTTCCTTGCTTTTTTTATTTTTTTCCTCAATTATCTTTCAAAGGGTTTCTTCCGCGAAAAAACCCCGAAAACTGCGCCTTTGCAGCTCCCGGGGCTTTTAGAAAGGGGAGGATATAAGTTTTTTCCTGACGACTGTCACATCCGATGCTTTTCATCGGACATTATCATTATCTCCCTTTCCCGCGGGTTTATTCATATAAAAATAATTTTTTCTGTTTTTGATTATCTTCTTCCGCAGAGCTGTGGTCATTCATCCTTATTCATCATTCTATATATGAAAAGATAGGCATAAAA
The DNA here is from genome assembly GCA_022769785.1 of Eubacterium sp. Classification (GTDB taxonomy): domain Bacteria; phylum Bacillota; class Clostridia; order Lachnospirales; family Lachnospiraceae; genus Anaerobutyricum. The sequence continues at coordinate 7,410 of JALEIY010000095.1, read as the reverse complement.
CAACAATGGAAGCGCCAGCATCGCAAACATGGATGCCATAAAATACAGACTTCCTGTAATTGCGAAATATAAAGTAAGAAATACCAGTCCAATCAGTAAAATGACAAGAATCATGGCCGCTGCCCGCTTTATTTTTTTCATGCTTCTTCCTCCCGGTTTCTTAAATGCTCCAGATGCTCTTTAATTTGTTTTTCATAACCATTTTCCGTTGGTTCGTAAAAACATTCCCCACAAAGCTCGTTCGGAAGGTATTGCTGCTTCACATAGTTTTCCGGATAATTATGTGCGTATTTATACCCGATACCATGTCCCAGCTTTTCAGCCCCTCCATAGTGTGCGTCCCGAAGCCACGGCGGTACCTGTCCGGTATTTTTATGTTTTACCATCTCCTGCGCCTTATCGATGGCCACAATACAGGCATTGCTTTTCGGGGCACTGGCCACATAAGATGCTGCCTGAGACAGGATAATGCGCGCCTCCGGGAGCCCGACACGCTCCACGGCCAGAGACGCCGCCACCGCCAGCGGAAGTGCCTGCGGATCTGCATTGCCCACATCCTCTGAAGCACAGATCATGATTCTTCTGGCGATAAATTTGGGGTCTTCTCCGGCATCCAGCATACGCGCCAGATAAAATACCGCCGCATCCGGGTCGGTTCCTCTCATACTTTTTATGAAAGCAGAAATCACATCGTAATGATTATCGCCGCCTTTATCATAGGTCAGCACTTTTCTCTGAATGCATTCCTGCGCAGTCTCCAAATCGATGACAATTTTTCCTGACTCGTTCGGCTGTGTGGTCATAATCCCAAGCTCCACCGCATTTAATGCAGACCTGGCATCTCCACCGGCCATATCTGCAATAAAATCGGCCGCTTCCTCCGTAATTGACGCTCCATAGCTGCCCATCCCCCGCTCCGTATCCGAAACTGCAATATGAATCAGACTGCTGATATCCTCTTTGGAAAGAGGCTCAAGACGAAATATCTTAGAACGGGATATCAGAGCACTGTTTACCTCAAAATAAGGATTCTCCGTGGTTGCTCCAATCAGCACCACCGTGCCATCCTCAACAAAAGGAAGGAGGTAATCCTGCTGTGCTTTATTAAACCGATGAATCTCATCGATAAATAAAATGGTTCCTTTTCCATACATCCCGCTGGCTTCTTTTGCTTCATTGACCGCCTTTTCCATATCTTTTTTTCCGGATGTCGTTGCATTAAGCTGAACAAATCTGGAACTGGTGGTATTGGCAATCACTTTGGCAAGGGTTGTTTTTCCGGTTCCGGGTGGGCCATAAAAAATAAGCGAGCTTATTTTATCTGCCTGGATTGCACGGTACAAAAGCCGGTTCTTTCCTATAATATGTGACTGTCCCACGACTTCATCCAGGGTCCTCGGGCGCATCCTCACTGCAAGCGGCGACTCTTTTTTCGCCTTTTCCAACCTCATATATTCAAATAAATCCATGATAATCTCCTGCCTTTTCTCACTTTTCCTCTCCAGCCGGAACACTCTGATTCAGCTTTCGGACGATGGCATAACCATCCTCCACATCCACACAGCTGTAACAGCCCTGTTCAAAAACAAAGTTCCAGTATCCCTCCAGAGGCATCTTAAGAAGTGCTGCCATAAGATGTCCCAACGTTCCTTTATGCGCAGCCAGCAAAATACTTCCCCGGCCGGTCGGCAAAGAAGCGGTGAAATCCTCCACCCGGTTTCTTACATCCCGGAAGCTCTCTCCCCCGTCAATCCGGTAATCGGAAAAATCTCTGTTCCATGCATCAAATTCTGCAGGATATTTTGAAAGCAGTTCTTCGCAGGTGTGCCCTTCAAAAATCCCAAAATTCTGTTCCATCAGCCTCTCATCAAATGTAATCTCTTCAGCCTCTGCTCCGGTTACAATACGTGCTGTATCTGCCGCCCGCTTTAACGGACTGGAAATGATATAATCAAAATCCATGGCGGAAAAGAAACTGCGCAGTGATTCTGCCTGCTTTATTCCATTTTCATTTAAAGAAGCATCCGTAAAACCGTAATAGCATTTCCGACAATTTAAAACGGTCTCTCCATGGCGTACCAGGTATATCCGCATTGTTCTCCTCCCCTTTCGCTCTGCTGATATTATAACTCCAAACAGAGATTCCCTCAAGCACAGCCTGCAGTCTCTGCTTCATTCCTTTTACATTTTTTCCTCTTTTTCATTTTCAGGAATCATCATCAAAAGAACCGTAAACAAAAGCAAAACACAGTTTATCCATATGGTCTGCCGCCCCCATAAAAGCAACAGCCTTGAACCGGCACCTGCTCCCAACGCAAACACCAGAATTACCCCGATATATTCAGTTGCTTTTCGCAGCATTTCTCTTTCTCCGGTTCTCCGATATCTGCTAAGTGCTTCAACACCACTTCTCATATTTCCAATACACATCGTACTGGCAACCGCATAACCATCTACCTTTCGAAAAGCCTGTACCTGCATTGCACAGGCAAAAGAGGTAATAGCATTTGCTGCTGAATCCATGGAATGCGGTAAAAGTCCCACGCAAAACAAAAGGATAATCTCTGTCACCGCAACAATCTGCCGCCAGTGAACCGCCTCAAGGTTCCAAAAACGTCCCCGGATTTCTTCTGCTGCAAAAACACCACAGACAAAAGCCGTCAGGGGAATGAGATATCTCAGACTGTCTGCCCACTCTCCTGCAAAAAGATGCTGACTCATCAAAACCACATTGCCGGTCTGGGCATTGGCAAAAACCTTACCACGGACAAAATAACTGTAGGCATCCTGCAATCCTCCGGAAAGCGTCAGGCAAACCATTGTCAGCATGGAATCCGACATCTGCCCACCAGAACTGACCATTTTATTCATACTCTTTCTCCTCTCAAAAATCTGCCTGTCTATGATACGCCAAAAGGCCAGACTTTTCCAGTCATAAAATAGAATAATTTTTGCATACCTTATGCTTTCGCAAAAAAAGCCTGTCTTTTCAGCAGAATCCCTTCATACCGAAAAGGCAGGCCAAATGACAGTCTTTTAAAATCCGAATATTACAGCTTCACCACATGCGAAGCCTGCGGACCTTTTTCTCCCTCGACAATATCAAACTCTACACGATTGCCCTCTTCAAGAGACTTAAATCCTTCCATATCCAGACCCGTGTAATGTACAAAGATATCTTTCCCATTCTCATCCTGTATAAATCCGTATCCTTTGTGATTATTGAACCATTTTACAGCTCCCTTATACATAGAACTACCTCCAAATCACTTAACTCTCTGCCCTGAGACAGGATGTTCACATATTAACACATAAGAGAACTCAAGTCAATATATTTTCAGAATATTTATGTTTTGCGACATTTTTTTCAGATATTTTACTGTGTTTTCTACAATTCGACATCAATTATTCTCATTAAAATGACGATACTGATAGATTAATTCATTCAAACGACGAATCTTATGGTCAAAAAGACCCAGCTTATAAAGCGTAATCACTATGACCCCCAGAAGCAGGGACAGAAGAACTCCCTTCATCCCACCGAGCTTATAGCCTGTATAAATAAGAAATAAGGTGGTCAGGGTATCAAGTCCCACACTGTCTCCAATAATCTTCGGCTGAAGAAGCTGTCTCGTCAGCAGGCAAATTACATATAATACAAGCAATATAATTCCCTGTCGATATCCACCTCTGAGCAACACAATAACCGCCCACGGAATCAGAACCGTTCCGGTTCCGAAAATCGGCAGCAAATCAAGAAATGCAATCAGCAGAGCAAGAAGCAGAGCATAGGGATTGCGGAGAATCATGAATCCCAAAAGAAGAATCACAAAAATCACAGCCATTATTTTAAACTGCGCCAAAACAAAACCACCAAGGGCTGCTATCAGCTTGTTCTTGATATCAAGAGCTGTATCTTTTACATCCTCCGGCATAATCCGCAGCACCGCATTTCCCATCTTTTCCCGGTCAGCAATAAAAAAATAGGCAGAAAAGAACATTACAAGTACACCAATCAGTCCATTGGTCAGATTCGCTGCCGCCGAACCCATCACCTCGACACTTTTCGGAGCGATTTCATTCATAAAATGTCCCATCTGAGACAGCAAATCATTAAACACCGCCTGAATCTGACGTCCAAAATCCGGAGAAACCGGAAGGACGATATTCGTTACTTTGTCCCCTAAGTCGTTAACCGTCTTTTGCAGATAGGAATAATACATCGGGGCATCAGACAAAAGAGAAATCAATTCTCTGCCCAGTCTGGTAATAATAAAATAGCCAAGGCTGATAAGAACTGCAAGAACCATTATAATAATACACGCCGAAGCCCACCTCTTGGTAAGTCGGATTCTCTGTTCAAGAAAACGGCAGAGAGGTGCCGCAAGAAATGCCAGAAGCCAGCTGACCACAAAAGGCCAGAAAAAACCAACCAGTCTTGGTACCGTCAAAAGCAGCAATATCGCGCTTCCCGCAAATACAAGCACTTCAAATATAATATTCAAAAGAATCTCCCATCGTTTCAACGCCAGTCACCTACCAATCTTTTCCATTCGCTTCTTAGCACAGTATACCTATTTCTTCCATATATATCAAGCCCGCAACGTATATATTATATAAATCGAAAGAGTTCCGAAAGTATATTCTGACAATCTTTATCACAAAGCATCTATTTTTCTATTATTATGTCGTCATTCTCCAAATTCATTCTCATGCATGTTCTTTTCAAAAAGACGAATACAATCGTTCTGATAATCATAAAAATAGACAGAATCCGATAAATAATCATCTTGTGACACCACCGTATCGTTGGCATTTTTAACAATATCAAATAATTCTTCGGGTACATGGACTTCATTAGCCGGTACAAGTATCAGCTCATGAATACTGCTTGGAAGTATATAATAATCCGAAGGATGGACCCGGGTAAACCTCCGGAATATCCCTTCATACAACATCACAGAAGCACCATTAATCTGTTGTTCATTTGTCATGACATACATGGGAAAACCGGGAAAAATCACAGGTTCTGGTGCAGAACACTTTTTCATATAAAACTCCATGCTCATTACACGCTCCGGAAAAAGCCGGGGTGTATTCTCGCTGGCATACAGTAAAAGCTCCTGTACGGTTATCCCCCAAAGCTCCATCTCCCGGTTGGTAATCAGGGAAGTGGATATCCCCACGCTGTCCTGAAATGCCAGCCATCGAAAGCTGACGGCAAGGTCATGCAAAGGCAAAAAAGGACATTCTTTTAAAAGCCCCCTGTTTTTCTCATAATTAATCAGACGGTAAATCACTTTATCTTTTATGCAGGAAAAATCAGCCAGATTAAAAGCACAGTTCTTTGCCCTGACCATCGCCCAGTCATACTCCCGGCGAATCTCTTCCAAAATATGTAATAATGACTCTCCTCTCAGGTATCTCTGATAATATTCATCCAGGTAAATAACCGGAGTGGCCGCATCTCCTTCCCGCCGAATATAAAGTCCTTTGTACACTGCAGCGTTATTTTTATGTACCGTCTCCACCGAAGCCTCTGCTTCTTCCATCCATCCGGATAAAATGTTTCTCTCTATGTAATCCGCAAATTCCTGGAACAACATCTTGTTCTCCTCCTTTCTGACATCCATTATAACATATATGTAAATATTTTCCAATAGTATTTTTCTGTTTTTTATAAAAAGTTTTCTATTAGAAAACATTTGTAATAAAGGGACAAGCTGCCGTATCCCCAAAAGTTTACGGCAGCTTTTTTATTAATAAGCCTCAATCGACTGTTTTCCCATATAGCGATAAATCTTACCATTCCCCTTGTCTACGTAATAAATACCTATTTTTTCGTTTTTATCTGTTTCATAAACGGAGAACTGATAGCCCTGGGCACCGGAATCATTGCTGTTATATGAAATCAATTCCTTATTTTCTTCCCGAATCTCATAGGAAGCCTTTTTATTATCTTCCTTCAGTTTATTAAGAAGATAATCTCTTGCCTCTTCATAGCTGTCAAAAGAACCGCCACCAAGATTATCAATGGCATCACCAACCCCATCTGCCACATCATCTACAGCATCTTCTGTGTCATTTACAATGTTATTTCCACCGTTACCACTGTTTTTTCCATTATTATTCCCGGTGTTGTTATTATCGGTATTGTTATCTGTTCCATTTTGATTATCTCCGGCCGCCTCATTCATCTGGGCTCCGGCATTATCGTTTCCATTTTCATTGGTTCCGGGGCCTTCATCCATCGTTCCGAATTTTCCAGGCGAAAGTTCTGTACTCTGGTTGCTTTGATTTCCTCCATCTCCAGTATTGTCTTCTGCGGCATTATTCATACCGCAGCCGGTAAAAAGCATGGCACATACCAGAACTCCCAAAAGCGCTATTGTGATTTTTTTATTGTGTTTCATTTTTTTACTCCTTTCATTTTCTGTTCTTGTATTATCTGCAATATTTTTAAAAATATAATACTGTTTTTTTCATAATTTCTGAAAAATCTGGATATACTGTGAATGGAAAATCAGAAAGGAGAATTTCTATGAAATGGCTTGATTATACTGCACTGACTCTCACAATTATCGGTGCCATTATCTGGGGACTGATTGGACTTTTTCAATTCAATCCTCTCGCTTTCCTTTTCGGAGAAACAAGTATTTTCACCAGAATTATTTATGACCTTGTGGGATTATCCGGTATCTATATGTTTACGATGTACGGAAAAATCAACCAAAGTCCTGATTAATTATTTCATATCTTTCAAACTTTATCCGTCCTTATAATGGGCTGCTGCAAGATAGCACAGCCCTTTTTTGTCGTAATCCCCACCTATCTTCCAGTTTGACTCTTTTCCCGGTCTTTGCTATACTTAAAATACGACAAACCGAAAAAATATCATGTTATTCTACAAAATACCACAGTATTTACAACAAAAAAGGAGAAACAAATGAAACAAAGAACAAAAACATTTTTTCTGACAATGCTTCTCGGACTTTTTCTGGCTTTCCTTTTATGTGGCTGCACCGATTCTCTTTCTTCGGAAAGCAGCACTTCCACAGATGCAAATCCGAGTCTGTCAGCAGACGAGTCAACCGTATCTGAAAATATTACCGGCGACTCTTACAAAGACTACTCCATAACCAGCGATGATTTCGACCCCGAAGCCGTCGGACAGGAGCTTGACGAAGACGGTTCTTACACCACGGTTGAAGATGTGGTCAGTTATCTGGTAACCTACGATACCCTCCCGGATAACTTCATTACAAAAAAGGAAGCAAAAAAACTGGGATGGACCGGCGGTTCCCTGGAGCCTTACGCACCCGGAAAATGCATCGGAGGCGATTATTTCGGTAATTACGAAGGAATTCTTCCTGACGACTACGGACAGACCTACCACGAATGTGACATCGA
>JALEIY010000180.1 GCA_022769785.1 Eubacterium sp. | reverse complement strand
AACGACCGTAACTGCCGTCATTTCGTTTTAATAATACCCCGGTTCATCCGGAATAATCAGCATAGCAGCAATGTAAGCCAGAACCCCCGGAACCACTCCGGCTACAAGGGAAACCAGAAGCCAGATTAATCTGACCAGTGTCACATCCACCTTAAAGTAATCTGCAAGTCCTCCGCAGACACCTGCAAGTTTCTTTTCTTCTGCTGACTTATAAAGTTTGTGTTCCATATTATTACTCCTTTCTGCCATTCCCAAACAGATGGAAGGGAATCGCGCTTCCGTCACCGGAGGCAATTTTTTTCATTTTCTTTTGATTTGCGTTTTATTCATCTGACAGTTCGTGATTACTTTCCTGCTGGCTCTGCGCTTTTCTCTGGTGCTTTTGTTTTTTTCTCCGCAGTCGTTGCCGTGGTTTCTGTATTTGCTGTGGTTTCTTCCGCTGCCTCTGCCTTTGCCGCCTGCGCCGCTTTTTTGGCTTCTGCCTTTCTCTGTGCCGCCTGCGTTTTTAAGCTGTTTTTCCACTTGAGGTTCAGGGTGAGGGAAGGTGTTCCCAGAAAGGCCTTAATATTATCAGTCTGCGTTACCGCTGCTTCCCGGTCTGGAGACTGCGGATGGGAGGCGAAATAGCGAATCTGATAGTCCGCCAGCTTGTCTGCCATCAGGAGAGCCTGCCCGCGAGTGAGAATCTGGGAAGGATTCTGACAGCTTTTATCTACGGCAAATCCGTTTTTGATGAATATGGCAAAGGCTTCTTTTTCCTCTTCGGATAATTCCGCTGTCGCAGGGTTATCGGCAAGCAATGCTTCCGTTTCTTCCCCGGAAAGATGTGCCGGATAAAGCTCCGATAGCAGTGTAGCGAAACGGAGCGCCGTAACGGTTCCGTCCATATTTCCCTGCATAAACACATTCAGAGTGGCATTGCCCTTCAGGGAATCCGCACCTTTTAACAGTTTACCCAGTTCTTTTCTTGTTATCGCTCTGTTTGGACGAAACAGTCCGCTGTCTCCGGTCGGATAACAGTTCAAAGCGGCGTAACGGTCATAAACTTCTTTATATTTTTTGGAAATACGAACATCGTAATTGCTTTTTGTCAGAGTCAGTTTGCCCTCATGGTACTTTCGGAAGGTGTAATCGAGAAGCTTTCGGATTGAGGTAAAGGTGCTTTCCTTACTCACATTTCCGAAGTAAGCACAAATCACCTCATGGCCTTCGTCGTCGACTGCCGTGGCAATGAAAACGTGACCGGCGGCGTTGGTCGTGCCGGATTTGGAGCCGATGATGGTATATTTATCCTCGTCATACCATGCCATTCCCCGCAGGAACCAGTTGGTCGTATTAAAATAATACCCTTTGGTCTCGCAATGAACCTTCGCTACGGTGGAACGAATCAGAGGATTGGCCATGGCATATCTGGTAATCAGCGCCATTTCCCGGGCGGTGGAATAGGTCTTTTTAAATCCGGCGCCGATATCCGAGCCCACCGGATTGTCAAAGCTTGTCTTTTTCAGCCCCAGCTCCCGGCACTTTGCGTTCATCGCCTCCACACATTTTTGTTTGGAGCCAAACACTCCGGCAGCCAGAGAATCTGTCGCGTCGGCGGCGGAAGCCATCAAACTCATATTCAAAAGGTCTTTAAACCGGAAAGTAATCCCCGCACCAATCCCCAGACTGTAGGTGCCGTAGGTTGTGTTATTCACAATTTCCGATTTAGTTTTGATTTTACCGTTGACATTTCCCTGCTCCACGCAGACAATGGCCGTCATCAGTTTCGCCGTGCTGGCCGGATAAATCACTTTATCCGCATCCTGACCGAATAAAAGCTCTCCGCTTCCCGCATCCATGACCGCGTAGGCATGACATTCTTTCTTTGGTGCTTTCACTTTCGCCTGCGTCTCTGTCGGAAGCAGACAAAGGAATAGGAGCACTGCCAGGCACCAGACTGCCGGACAATGCCTCTGTTTCTTCTGCAGCATTTGATATCCCTCCACTTACAATCACTGTGACTTACATAAAATCCTTTCGAAAACATTCCTTCTCACAAAATGTATCATCCTTCGCCAGAAGCGCTTCATACATATCCTCAATGGCTTCGGCGCAGAAATCCCGGCTTTCCTCATACCGCTTCCTCAGTTCCCGGCAGGTCTCGGCATTATCCGGGTTGGTTTTTCTTTTGACAAAATACTGAGAAAACTTTTTATCCGGGAAAAACTTCTGATTCAGCATCGTTGCCGCCTGCTCTGTAATCCCGTATGGAGAGCGGAAAATATGGTCCAGAATGAGTTTCATATAGTAAAGACTTTTCTCAACCTCCTCCGGTGTCCGGCCGAAAAACGGCGCAATCACTCGTCCGTAGCCCTGACCGGTATGAATGTGTCCGGTCACCGGAAAAGTCAGCGGGTCATGATGGTCTCTTTTCATCATCCGCACATCCAGATCTCTTTCTATCTCTGTATGACTAATACCGGTCTCGCGGATTCTTTTAGCGATATACGGATGGCAGGCACTGTCCAGAGCAAAATGTGTCATAAATCCTGCCAGATAGGAAAATGCGGCTTCTTTGTCTGCCTGTATCTCCCAGACCGAAAAGGCATTTCGAAGAAATTCGCTCATGTCCTCATGATGAATCTTCACTCCGGTCTGATTCACTGCATTTTTGGAAAAAGCACGGTAATAAAATAAAATATCCGGTCCGTGCACCCCGATATTATAAAAATCTTCTCTGGAACGGATGAGTTCCTGTATCTTGACGGACAGGCGCTGTCTGATTTCCTGTCCATAGGCATAATGAGTATATGTTGTAGGCATAATTGAAACATCCTTTTATATTTTTTTCTAAAAAGCTACACGACTTATTATAGCATAACTGCCGTTATCGGAAAAGACGTTTTGGTAAATTGAAAGAGAGGTTCTGGTAAAAACTGTTTGCCTGACGGCCCATAAACTGTTATAATTAAACAATGTATGTAAATAAATATAATATTTCAGGAGGTAGTACATAATGAAAGGGAATGTTATCGTTGGTCAGTCCGGCGGCCCTACCGCAGTTATTAATTCCAGTCTTGCCGGTGTAATCAAGGCTGCCCGCAAACTGGGTGCAGGAAAAGTATATGGTATGCATCACGGTATTGAGGGATTTCTTAAAGAGGATATCATTGATCTTGATGATTATATCACCTGCTCCGCAGACCTCTCTTTATTAAAAAGAACACCATCCGCTTTTCTCGGCTCCTGCCGTTATAAGCTTCCACAGATTGAGGGAAATGAAGAAGTATACGATAAAATGTTTGAAATCATGGAAAAATACAACATTGAATATTTCCTCTATATCGGTGGAAATGATTCCATGGACACTATCAAGATGCTTTCCGATTATGCCGCAAAGAAAGATAAACCACAGAAATTCATGGGAGTTCCGAAAACAATCGATAATGACCTCCCACTGACAGACCACACACCGGGTTACGGCTCTGCTGCAAAATACATTGCAACATCCATGAAGGAAATCATCCGCGACAACGAAAGCTTCGGTGCTTCCAAACCAACCGTATGTATCGTTGAGATTATGGGACGTCATGCCGGCTGGCTGACTGCTGCCGCAGCACTTTCTAAAGATGTGGACTGTGACGGTCCGGACTTGATTTATCTTCCGGAGGTTCCATTTGATGTGGACGATTTCCTTGAAAAAGTGAAAGACCTGGCAGCGAAAAAGAGCTCCGTTGTCATTGCCGTTTCCGAAGGAATCAACCTGGCTGACGGCCGTTTCGTCTGCGAGCTGGGCGGAAGCTCTGATTTTGTGGATGCTTTCGGTCACAAACAGCTTTCCGGCTGTGCATCTTATCTGGCAAACCGTGTAACCGAGGCAACCGGATTAAAGTCCCGTGCCATCGAGTTTTCCACTCTGCAAAGATGTGCCACACATATGGCTTCCCGTACCGATATTGACGAAGCTTACAATGTAGGTTATATTGCCTGTGAAGCTGCCATGAACGGGGATACCGGCATGATGGTTATCATTCAGGTAAACGGCAGAGAGCCATACCTTGTTTCCTATAACAAATATGACATCCACGAGATTGCCAACGTGGAAAAGAAGGTTCCGCATGACTGGATTATCAACGACGGAACCTATGTCAGCGAGAAATATCTGGAATATGCCCGTCCGTTAATCATCGGAACCATCCTTCCGTACTATTCCGCAGGTATTCCAAGACATTTGACCTTAAAGAACAAAAAATAATACATAAATTAAAGCCGTCTGCCGGAGATATTTTTTCCGGCAAACGGCTTTTTTTCAAATCTGCTATATTATCTTCGGTAAACGGCTTTTTTCACGCTGTTATATTATCCTCGGCAAACGGCTTTTTTCATTCTATTTTATTTTTCTGCACTCGGTGTAATACCGTTTATCTTCGGCGTGTCCCATGGAAAATGTTTTCCTCGGCAATGCTCCGTCGGCCATTACCGTAGGGAAAAGTTCCTCTTTTCCCATAACAGGCATTAAAAATCCAATGGCATCGGGACGTTTTGTCAGGGTCATCAACGTTTCTTCCCCGTGAATGTAATCCATATGAACGCCATGTTCTTTCTGATAGGTATCCAGGAAATTCTGAAGGCTTCCCACGGTAAGCTTTGAGGATGGACGGGAAATGGTATATCCGGTCTTTTCTCCGTTTTTTACTGCATAAAAGGTCTGCCCCTCTGTTTCCGGCAGAAGCCCCAGTTTTTGTGTCATTTCTTCCATCAGTGCATCCGGTTCCACTTCGGTCACAATACGGTAAATCGGTTCAAACTCCAGCGCCGGACTGTGGAGATTCACAAGTTCCGTCAGGGCGTATCTGGCAGGATGAGAGGATAAATCCTCCTCCGGATGAGCCGCTTTCAGTCTCTCATAGTATTCTTTTGCCGTTGCCAGAGAATGATTGCCGTCTCCCATGGCAAAAACCAGCGCATCTTTGTTCTCGTTTCCGCCAGTCATTTTCTCTGCCAGAGCATCCAGGGCCTCCGTCACCTTTTTCTGCTGTTTTTCATCCAGAAGCCAGCCCTTTAAGCTTCCCCCATTTTTCATCAGGGTAAAATCATATACCTTCTGAAGCTCTCCTGACATTTCTCCCAGCGGCTCAATGACTGTTTTTTGGATGTCATCAATCAGAATCATAATGTGCGGAAGCTCCATCGGGGCATTTTCTCTTACCCGGATTCTCGGCGGAATTCGTTCTACCACAGTCTCTTCCGTGGCACGAACCATAGAAGTGCTGCCTTTATGATAATCATACTGTTCCAAATCAATACAGCCGATAAGACCCGCCCGCACTTTTCCGAGGCTGTCCGTTCTTTCTATATAAAGCATGGCATTTTTGTATTCTGTAAATAAATCTCCGGAAAGATAGCTTTCCATATTTTCATGAACTGTCTGAATCCGTTCTTCCACATCCGCCTCTTCCAGATAAACCTCGGGCAAAATCAATCGGCCGGTGGAAGGTGCATCGCCCACAATCTGATAAACATCTTCCCAATATTCCGGTTCGCTGGTAAACTGGTCGCAGGCCACAACGGACCATTTTGTCATGTCAGTTCCTTCTTTCGGCAGCAAAATGTCTGCCGGAAAAAATACTTGCTTCATCCTTTTCCTCCTCTTTCCAAAACAGGCTCACGACCTGTCTGTTTTTATGATTTATTTTGTTTTTGCATTTCAATCTTTTCTGCCAGCTCATTTAAATAAACCCAGCGTTCCGTTTTTTCTTCCAGCAGCTGCTCTGCTTCTTCTTTTTCTTTCATGCATTCATTCAACCGCACAAAGTCTGTGGCTGCCGCCTGCATCTGTTTTTCCAACTCCGCGATTTTTTCCTCCAGAGATGCAATTTCGTCATCAATGACCTCAAATTCTTTTTGCTCCTGATAGGTAAACCGCAGTTTTTCGGAATGTTTGCGCCATTCCTTACTCTTTTTCCCATCATTTTCACTCTCGCCGGAGCGGCCTTCTTTCTTTTTGTGGAAACCGGAACCCGAGTTTACGGTCTGTATGCCTTCTTTTTCTTCCTCCCTGTTCTTTTCCATGAAATCCGTATAGCCACCTTCGTAAATGCGAATCGTTCCATCTTCAAAAGAGGCAATCCGGTCAGCAATCCGGTCAAGAAAATACCGGTCGTGGGATACCACAATGACAATCCCCAGAAAACTATCCAGAAATTCTTCCAGCACCTGCAGGGTGGCAATATCCAAATCATTGGTTGGCTCGTCCAGTATCAGTACATTGGGTGAGCTCATCAGAACCTTCAGCAGATACAGCCGTCTCCGCTCTCCTCCAGAAGCTTTCGCCACAGGAGTATACTGCATATCCGGGGTAAACAGGAAGCGCTCCAACATCCGGGAGGCGGTCACCACACCGTTGGTTGTCGGAATATATTCTGCCACATCTTTTATATAATCAATGACTCTCTGCCGTTCATCCATTTCCTCACATTCCTGCGAGAAATATCCTATTTTTATGGTTTCTCCCCAGGAGACGGTTCCGGCATCCGCTTCCAGCACACCGGCAAGAATCTTCATCAGTGTTGTCTTACCGCATCCGTTTGGCCCGACAAATCCAATCCTCTCATATCGTTTGAAAATGTATGTGAAATCCGAGAAGAGCTGTTTTTCTCCAAATCCTTTGGATACTCCGGAAAGCTCCACCGTCTTTTTACCAAGTCTTGCACCGACGGCTTCCATCTCAACCTTTTTTGCTCCCTGAGGGGAGTCCATATTTTTCAGCCTTTCAAATCTTTCCAGTCTCGCTTTTTGTTTGGTTGTTCTGGCTCTTGCACCCCGCATTACCCATTTAAGTTCTGTCCGAAGGATGCTCTGTC
>JALEIY010000169.1 GCA_022769785.1 Eubacterium sp. | reverse complement strand
CTGATATGATTGAAAAGATTTCTCCGGTTCATCCGGATAAATGTCCTCCGGTGATTCCGAAGTCCGACGAGCAGCTGACTAAGATTTGTTATGATAAAGCCCATGAGATTTATGGCCCGGAGCTTCCGGAGATTGTGGAGGAGCGTCTGACAAGAGAACTGAATTCCATCATATCCAATGGGTTTGCCGTGATGTATATTATTGCACAGAAGCTGGTGTGGGATTCCAATGACCACGGGTATCTGGTAGGCTCCAGAGGCTCGGTTGGTTCCTCCTTTGTGGCAACCATGTCCGGAATCACAGAGGTAAATCCGCTCTCGGCGCATTACATTTGCCCGAACTGCCATTTTGTGGATTTTGATTCGGAATATGTGAAGCCATATTCCATGAAAGGTATGTCCGGCTGTGATATGCCGGACAGAGAGTGCCCGGTTTGCCGGACACCGCTGAAAAAAGAAGGCCACGACATTCCTTTTGAGACCTTTCTTGGATTTAAGGGAAATAAGGAGCCGGATATCGACTTGAATTTCTCCGGGGAATACCAGGCCAAGGCGCACAAATACGTGGAGGTCATTTTTGGAGAAGGCTCTGCCTTCCGGGCGGGTACCATCGGAACCATCGCGGAAAAAACGGCTTATGGTTATGTAATGAAATATTTCGAAGAAAGAAATATACATAAACGCCGCTGTGAGATTGAAAGGTTGGCAAAGGGCTGTACCGGCGTAAAAAGAACCACCGGACAGCATCCGGGAGGAATTATCGTTGTACCTCACGAGCACGAAATTTATGAGTTTACGGCGATTCAGCACCCGGCCAATGACGTGAATACCGATATCGTAACCACACATTTTGAATATCATTCCATTGACCATAACCTGTTAAAGCTTGATATTCTCGGCCACGACGATCCGACAATGATTCGGAGACTGGAAGATTTAACCGGAGTGGATGCCAAAGAGATTCCCCTTGATGACCCGGATGTCATGGAGCTGTTTCACGGCACGGAGATTCTTGGTATAAAGCCGGAGGATATCGGTGGAATCGAGATGGGATCCCTTGGAGTGCCGGAGTTTGGAACCGAGTTCGTTATTCAGATGTTAAAAGACACCAATCCACAGTGCTTTTCCGATTTGGTGCGTATTTCCGGACTGTCTCACGGAACCGATGTGTGGCTTGGAAATGCACAGATGTATATTGAAAGCGGACAGGCGGAGATTTCCACTGCCATCTGCTGTCGTGACGATATTATGACCTATCTGATTAATATGGGACTGGAAAAGGAATTATCCTTTACGATTATGGAATCTGTGCGAAAAGGAAAGGGACTTAAGGATGAATGGGTGGAAGAAATGCTTTCCCACGG
Source organism: Eubacterium sp. (assembly GCA_022769785.1). Lineage (GTDB taxonomy): Bacteria > Bacillota > Clostridia > Lachnospirales > Lachnospiraceae > Anaerobutyricum. The sequence continues at coordinate 6,485 of JALEIY010000169.1, read as the reverse complement.
TGTTCCGCAGTGGTATATTGATTCCTGCAGAAAGATAAAATATATGTTCCCGAAAGCACATGCTGCCGCCTATGTTATGATGGGATGGCGGGTAGCCTGGTTTAAGGTACATAAGCCTCTTGCCTATTATGCCGCTTATTTCGCAATTCGTGCCTCGGCCTTTTCCTATGAAATTATGTGCCGGGGGCCGGAAAGACTCCGCGCAGCGATGGATGAGCTTACGAGTATCCCAAAAGAGCAGCAGACCAAAAAAGAGCAGGATACGATTCGAGATGGAAGAATTGTGCAGGAAATGTATGCCAGAGGTTTTGATTTTTTACCAATCGATATTTATCGTGCCAAAGCAAGAGAAAGTCTTATCATTGACGGAAAGATTATGCCTCCGTTATCCAGTGTGGAAGGACTGGGAGATAAAGCCTGTGAGCAGGTGGAGGAAGCCGCCAAAAACGGACCGTTTACTTCACTGGAGAATTTCCGGAATCGTGCCAAAGTCAGCAAAACGGTAGTGGATAAAATGGTTGAGCTTGGGATTTTAAAGGGATTGCCGGAAAGTGACCAGCTCACCTTTGATTTCTTTTTGGCCAGTCAGCAGCAGTGATTTGCAGGTGACATTTTTTCACGGAAATGGTATGATGATAGAAACTGTTCTTTCCGTGGAAGAATGGACACGACACAGACGGATTTATACAAAAAGAAAGCGTCAGAAGAAGGAAAAGGAGACAGAATATGGCTTATATAAAAAATGCGGATATTCAGGGAAAAGCATGGGTGGCAGAAGGAGCCGCTGTGATTGGCAATGTGACCGTGGGTGATGAGAGCTCTATCTGGTACAATGCGGTTGTCCGGGGAGACCTGGCGCCGATTACCATCGGATGTGGATCAAACGTACAGGATGGTGTTGTGATTCATGCGGATGTAGATTGTCCATGTCATATCGGAAACAGTGTAACGATTGGACATAATGCGACAATTCATGGTTGTACAATTGGACATAACACGGTAGTTGGAATGGGCAGCATTGTGTTAAACGGTGCAAGAATCGGTGAGGATTGCATTATCGGCGCAGGCAGCCTTGTGACACAGGGCATGGAGATTCCGGACGGGATGCTGGCATATGGTTCTCCGGCCAAGGTGATTCGCCCCCTGACCGAGGAAGAAAAGAATCAGAATCAGACCAATGCCATAACATATATGCTGATGAAAGGGCTGCAGTAGCCAGCCGGAATAAATACAATCGGAAAAAGGAGAATTTGAATGTCTGAGCAGGAAATGAAAAACAGTGACAATCAGCTTACAGGCAATCTTCCGGCAGCGGATGGCACGGAGACTGTTCCTGAAAAAGCAGGAAAAAAAGGGAAAAGATATCAGGGTTATGATATCGATAAAACGACGAAAAAAAGGAAGAGCCGGAAAAAACCATGGTTCTGGAAGGTGCTGGGAATCAGTCTTCTCCTTACGGTATTGATTCTGGCATCAGCCTGTGGATGGCTTCTTCACAGCAATAAAAAGATGACGGACCATCTTTCGGAGATTAACGATGCCAATACCATGGAGGCACTTTTAAAGGGACATAAAAATGTAACGATAACCTGCAGCTACTCCCATCTCACAGAAGAAGAGGATCACACAACGACCCGTCTTGTAAAGAAAACAAAGAGTGGTGAGTATTATTCTTATTTCAAAAAAGAAGGCACCAGAGAGGGAGATTATAAAGAAGTAATCCGCAACCGGAAAATGTATCGTTACGATGAAAAATATGTTCGTTTTTACGGTCTTATCCGTGATGATTATGAGCGCGTCTGCCTCGAAGATATTGAGGGAAGCGTTTTCCAGACAAGCGGAGAGGAACGCATCGAATCCGAAAACGAGAGCGACGGTCTTATCAGTATAAAGGCAGTCTGTGATGTGCAGGATGGGGATGACTATACGTCCGTTTACGGATTCTCCGCAGGAGAAAAAATCTACAAATCCATTACCATAGACAAAGAATCCGGTATTGTGTTATCAGAAACGGAAAGCTGTAATGATGAAGAGTTTTACAGCTATCGGGTGGAATTTGACGGAGAAACAAAGGTTCCGAAGTTCTACCAGAGGCTTCAGAAAGAAGAAAACACAAGAGAATGCACCATATTTGATGATTTTGGCGGAGACGGTGAAGAGGAATATACCTTTGATGTGCCATATGACGCATATTTCGTAATGCTTGACCATGAGGACTGTACCGTATATGTTGACGAAGACTGTGAAAGAGAATTGACAGACTATCAGATAGAGATTCAGAATCCGGAAGGTGAAGTAAAATTATATGTAAAGAAGAATGGATAAAAGCAGTCCGCTGTAAAACGTGTAATACACGTTTTACAGCGGCTGACTTGTTTTTGCCCTGTATAAAATGAAACGGTGAAGCCTGATTGGATTGTAGGAGAAAAGAGGATAAAATGAAAACAGAACGATTATATTATAAAAATATTTACGATACCGACTTTGATGCCCGGGTGATTTCCTGCGGAAAAGATGAAAAGGGATGCTTTGTAATTCTTGACCGGACACTGTTTTATCCGGAGGGAGGAGGTCAGCCCTCTGACCGGGGACGCCTGGGAGAAGCGATAGTTATCGATGTGCAGGAGAAAGATGGAGAACTTCTTCATTATGTAGATACACCTCTTAAGGAGGAACGTACCGTTTCCGGAAGTATCGACTGGGAAAGACGGTTTGATTTGATGCAGCAGCATTCCGGAGAGCATATTGTCAGTGGACTGGTGCACGCACAATATGGGTATGATAATGTGGGATTTCACATGGGAGAAGAGTTTATCACCATTGATTTTAACGGAATGCTCACCATGGAACAGGTTGAAGCACTGGAACAAAAAGCCAATTCCTACATCTGGCAGAATCGGAAGGTACATTCCTTTGTTGCCACAGAAGAAGAAAAGACCACGCTGCCATACCGGAGTAAAAAAGAACTGACCGGAGAAGTCCGTCTGGTCGAATTTCCCGGGGCGGATTTGTGTGCCTGCTGTGGTACCCATGTGGAAAATACCGGAGAAATCGGTCTTGTGAAGCTGGTTTCCTGCCATAAGTTTAAGCAGGGAGTCCGGATTGAGATGCTTTCCGGAAAAAGGGCATGGCAGTATATGAATCTTCACTGGCAGCAGAATTCTCAGATATCTACAGCACTTTCCGTAAAACCGGGAGAAACCCTGGCTGCAGTGAAAAGAGAGCAGGAGGAAATCTTTCAACTGAAAGGCAGAATTATGGAACTTGAGCAGGACAGATACGAAAGGATTGCCGGGAAATGCCAGGGAAAGGGAAATGTTTTACTGTTTGAAGAAGGACTTTCCGGTGTCGAGATTCGAAAATGTACCGATGCGGTGCTGGATACCTGCGGCGGAATCTGTGTTCTTTTGTCCGGAAATGATAAAGAAGGATATAAATATGCTGTGGGAGAGAGGGATGGCGACATCCGGGCACTGGTAAAAAAGATGAATGAGGCATTGCAGGGCCGGGGAGGCGGCAAGCCATTCTTTGCTCAGGGGTCCCTGCAGGCTTCCCGGCAGGAAGTGGAAGGCTTTTTTGAAGAGATGGGTCAGATGACCTTATTATAATTTCCGTAATGATAAACCGAGAGGTCATGCAATATTCACAAAAGATTAAGAAAGAATCTATTTACATTAACAGATGCTTAAGCTATGATGGATAAAAAATGAAAGGTGGAATTCATATGTTTTTTAATAAACTGAAAAAACCGGCTGCAATGCTTCTGACCGCAGCGATGGTAATGACAATGACAGCCTGCAGCGGAAGTAAAAAAGGCTCTTCCGACGGCGGAGAGGAACAGTCTACTGCCGAGGTTGGAGATGCCGGTAACAGTACCGAGATTGAAAACAGCGAGGTAGAGCTTCCGGGAGACTTTGGAGATATGATGTATCCGCTGGAAGCGCTGATGGTGGAGGCGTATTCCAAAGGCCTTCCATATTATGATGAGAACTCCGGAGAGGAAGAGTCCGATTCCTTCTGGTTTTCCATGGCAGTGCTGTCTTCCCAGATGAATACCTATGTAAAAGATGTCACCATTGATACAGACGATACATTTCTTTACCTGAGTGAAGACACAGTGAATATGTATGCATCGGCATTGTACGATTCCTACGGAAAAGGCAATATGGAGTTCCCGGAGATTCCGGAGGACAGCAAATATGCCTGCTATGACGAAGAAAAAGGAGCCTACGGTTTCCGCAGGGGAGATATCGGTGACCTTGACATGATGATTACGGGATGCGAGGAAGACAGCGGAGATTATATCCTGACGGCAGAACTTCGGGATGATGCTTCAAACCGGGTTCTCGGCATTTATGAGCTGACAATCACAAAGACTTCCTATGAGGGAGAAGAGAATGCATTTAATTACTCCGTTTCCGATTTCAGAATCATTATGGGTGATGAAGCAGAGGAAAGCTATACTGAAGAACAGCCGGAAGAAGCGACAACAGAAGTTCCGGAAGAAGCAACAACGGAAACCGAAGAAGAGGAAGAAGAAACCAGAGCATCTATTTCTCAGGATGAGGCTCTGGACATGGCCAAAGACTACTACGGCGAGGATGCCGAATATTCCTTCAAAGGAATGGAAACGGTAGGAGATGACCAGTATTATGATTTCTCCGTAGAGGGAGAAGATATTTCCGCAACAGATGTGCTTGTTTCGCAGGATGGACAAAATGTCATTGGCGGCGTAAAAAATGATGACGGCTCCTGGTCCTTTGACCAGTAAGATTATGGATGCGTCTGCAGTAACGGCTGTTTCGCCGTAAAACTGCAGACGCTTTCTTTTTGACAGGAAATTACACCTTTGACAGCATTTATGGCAATCCTTTTTGCAAATAATTAAGCAGTCAGCCTTTTTTCCAGAAAGGTGATACATTTATACAGGAAAACGGCAATCAGGCAAAGAAGCAGGATGGAGAGCATTACCCAGTCCATTTTAAAGAGCCGGGACGGAAAAAAATAAAAAAAGATATAAAAAATCATTATCACACTTAATTTTATTTCCCAAAATAAATAAAATGGGTTATAATGTACCATGGTATTAAAAAGAATGAAAAGCAATGAAAAAAGGAGGATGGCTCCATGCCAAAGAGAACAGATATCCATAAAGTACTGATTATCGGCTCTGGTCCTATCGTTATCGGACAGGCCTGCGAATTTGATTATTCCGGAACACAGGCCTGCAAGGCACTTCGAAAGCTGGGCTATGAGATTGTTCTGGTCAATTCTAATCCGGCGACAATCATGACAGACCCGGAGACTGCAGATGTCACCTATATTGAACCGTTAAATGTAGACCGTCTGGAAGAAATCATTAAAAAAGAGCGCCCGGATGCGCTTCTGCCAAACCTGGGAGGACAGTCCGGACTGAATCTCTGTGCAGAGTTAAATAAGGCAGGGATTCTGGATAAATATAACGTAAAAGTCATCGGTGTTCAGGTAGATGCCATTGAGCGTGGAGAAGACCGTATTGAATTTAAAAATGCCATGGACAAACTGGGGATTGAGATGGCCAGAAGTGAAGTGGCATACAGTGTGGAAGACGGGCTGGCAATCGCTGACCGACTGGGCTATCCGGTCGTATTAAGACCGGCCTATACCATGGGTGGAGCCGGCGGCGGACTGGTTTATAATAAAGAAGAGTTAAAAACAGTTATGGCAAGAGGGCTGCAGGCCAGTCTGGTAGGTCAGGTTCTGGTAGAAGAGTCCATCCTCGGATGGGAAGAGCTGGAGCTGGAAGTAGTCCGTGATGCGGAAGGAAACATGATTACCGTCTGCTTCATTGAAAATATTGATCCGCTCGGTGTACATACAGGAGACTCCTTCTGTTCTGCCCCGATGCTGACCATTTCCGAAGAATGTCAGAAACGCCTGCAGGAACAGGCATATAAAATCGTAGAATCCGTACAGGTTATCGGCGGAACAAACGTACAGTTTGCCCACGACCCGGTGACAGACCGAATTATCGTTATTGAGATTAATCCGAGAACCTCCCGTTCCTCTGCCCTGGCCTCCAAGGCAACCGGTTTCCCGATTGCACTGGTATCTGCCATGCTGGCAACGGGACTTACCTTAAAAGATATCCCGTGTGGAAAATACGGCACCCTGGACAAATACGTTCCGGACGGAGACTATGTGGTAATCAAATTTGCCCGCTGGGCATTTGAGAAATTTAAAGGCGTGGAAGACAAGCTGGGTACACAGATGCGTGCCGTCGGCGAAGTTATGAGTATCGGTAAAACCTATAAAGAGGCCTTCCAGAAAGCCATCCGAAGCCTGGAAATTGGCCGTTACGGACTGGGACACGCCAAAAACTTTGATACCATGACAAAAGAGCAGCTTTTACAGCTTCTGATTACTCCTTCCAGTGAAAGACATTTCGTGATGTATGAAGCACTCCGAAAGGGAGCAACCGTCGAAGAAATCTATGAACTGACCAA
>JALEIY010000165.1 GCA_022769785.1 Eubacterium sp. | reverse complement strand
ATGGTCATCAATTGGATTGGCATAGGCTTTAATCACTTCAGAAGTTGCTTCCGGTGAAAAACCTTCCACTTCTTCAAAGCTTTCTGCGTCCGGGAATACCTGACGGTATGCTTCCTGCTGTTTCTTTTCATTCTGCGCCGCAATCGGGTCCTTTGTGATGCCGTATACGACACCGAGAGCAAGACCGGCAATCAGAGTAATCACAACAAGCTTTACACAATCTTTTATCAAAGCATTCATTATTTTTTACCTCCTTTTCCAAATGCGGCAGGAGTCGTAAACTTCTCAATGAGCGGCACTAACAGGTTACAGAAAATAATCGCATAGGAAACACCTTCTGCGGAACCGCCGAAAAGACGGAAAATACCGGTCAGAATACCGAGAAGAATACCAAATACAATCTGTCCCTTCGGGGTAATCGGGGATGTGACATAGTCTGTTGCCATAAAGAATGCGCCAAGCATCAGACCGCCGCCGCAAAGATGCTCTGCAAGATATGTCATATCAAATCCGTGTCCGCCGAAAAGAAGAACAAAAAGTCCCAGTGTTACAATGTAACATACCGGAATCTTCCAGCTGATAACCTTACGGGCAATCAGATACAGTCCGCCAAGGAGAAGAAGTACCGCGGAAGTTTCACCGATGGTACCTGCAGTTGTTCCGAGGAACATTGCTTTCAGATTCACTGCTTCTCCGGCTTTTAATGCTGCCAGAGGAGTTGCGGATGTGGTGGCATCAAAGCTGCCGCCAAAACCATTGTAGGAGAAATCTGTCATGATTCCCGCGAAGGAAATAAGCAGGAAGCATCGTGCACCCAGTGCCGGGTTCATGAAGTTTTGTCCAAGACCGCCAAATACCTGTTTTACAACGATGATTGCAAAGACACCGCCGATAACCGGTATAAAATAAGGAACTTCCGGCGGAAGGTTCATGCCCAGAAGAAGTCCGGTCACAACTGCACTCAAATCATTAATGGTTACTTTTTTATGCATAAAATGCTGCCATGCATATTCGCTGACAACGCAGACTAAAATACAGAGAACTGTATTAATCACAGCTTTCATTCCGAAATTCCAGAATCCAAAAATAGTGGCCGGAAGAAGAGCGATGATTACATCAAGCATAATGCTGTGAGTAGAAGCCTTATCCCTTACATGAGGATTGGCTGATACGTTATATAACTGTTCGTTCATTTTTCACCTCTCCTTATGTTATTTCTGTTTCCTGCGAAGAGCCAGCGCTTCACGGCGTCCGGTCTTCATGGACTGAGTAAGTCTTCTCTTGGCCGGACAGACGTAGGAACAGCATCCGCATTCCACGCATTCACAGCCGTTTAACTGGTCAAATAATGCAAAGTCTCCATGGTCTGCCACTTCGGAAAGCTTCGTTGGCATCAGACCTGCCGGACAGACCGTAACGCAGCGTCCGCAGCGGATACAGTTGCTCGGTTCACAGGCTGCCACTTCGTCCTTTGTAAAGCAGAGCAGGGAAGAAAATGTCTTGCCGCAAGGTACATTTAATGTAGAAAGAGCCATTCCCATCATCGGACCACCGGAGATTACCTTTTCCGGCTGTTCCTTGAAGCCGCCTGCTGCTTCTGCCAGTTCTGCAGCACAGGTACCGGCTTTCACTTTATAGTTGCCCGGATTGACAATCGCATCACCGGTCACAGTCACAACTCTTTCATATAATGGTTTTCCGAGAGTAACGGCCTCATGAATGGCAATCGCCGTAGCCACGTTATCCACGATACATCCTGCATCGGCCGGAAGCATACTGGAGTTAATGGCACGTCCTGTCACCGCAAAGATTAAAGAACGCTCCGCACCCTGCGGATATTTGGTTTTTAAAGCTGCCACTTCAATTCGTGGCTCGTCCTTACACATCTCGGTAAGCTTTGCAATGGCATCCGGCTTGTTATCCTCGATTCCAATCACACCCTTTGCCTTCGGGAAAATGGAAAGAATCAGATTCAGACCGGAAATCAGCTGCTCCGGAATCTCCATCATACACCGGTAATCGGCGGTTATGTATGGTTCACACTCGGCAGCGTTGATGATAATGGTGTCAATCTTATCCGGCTCCTTCGGAGAAAGCTTTACGTGAGTCGGGAATCCGGCTCCACCCAGACCGACAATACCGGCTTCTTTTACCGCACCGATAATGGACTGTGCATCTCTGCCTTCCACCGGTGTAAATTCTGCCTGCTCGTACTGACCGTCATTTTCCACCACAATAGAGTTCACCTTTGCTCCGGAAACTGTAAGACGAGGTTCCACGGCTTTCACGGTACCGGAAACGGAACTGTGAATATTCGCCGATACAAATCCGCCGGCTTCCGCGATTTTCTGTCCGACCAGAACTCTGTCACCTTTTTTCACACAGGCTACAGCGGGAGCGCCAATATGCTGGCTTAAAGGATAGACCAGGTCACCCTGTGGCAAATATTCCACGATTGGCTTATCTTTGCTTAATTCCTTGCCATCGTAAGGATGCAGGCCACCTTTAAATGTAAGTAGTCCCATTTTTCTACCTTCTTTCTAATAATCTAAAATACAATTTAAAAACAAATCTACTATAATAAAAAAAATGGCGAAAATCAAGGAATGTTAATAATATAACAACACTCTTCTTTCGCCTTTGAAAAAATTTGTAAGATTTTGATTTCAAAATTGTAATTGTACTGTAAAGAAAACAATCACATCCAAAATATTCTTTTTTTTCGTTAATTATTTAACTGTAAGTTTTTCTGAGCCGCTTATTTACGCTTAATTTGCGATGGCATCAAAGGGTTCTTCTGTCCCGGAGTCTTCTTCTCCGACAATCTCCACCACAATTTTATGCGGCAGACAGACTATCGTCTCTCCGGACTTTCTGATTTTCGCATGGCTGACACAAATACGATCCCGACAATCCGCCTCGGTCATATCCGCAGAGCCATCGTGAATCGTCAGAACATTTCTCCACTCTCCTTCGGAAATGAGGATTTCCCGGTCTTCATCCAGGGGCCAGGTTCCGTAAAGCTCCCCGTCAACACGAACCTCCACCTGTTTCCCCGCTTTTCCGGTCATCCTCTGAAAAGCAAGCAGCGAAAACGCCGCCAGCAAAAGGAAAAGAATCAGGAAAAAATCTCCCTTTTTCAGACGTTTAATTGAAGCCAATCCATTTCTGCGCAATTTTATATCCTCCCATTGTAATCTTACGGCTGAGTTTTCCATGGGAATTGGACACCTTTCCGAAGATAGATTTCTTCAGTTTTTCACAGGCAGCCGGCGTCTTTTCTTCCATATACGCCCACAAATCATCTCTCTGGTTATCCGCCTCGTCAGTCTTCATCCGAAGCAGTAAAACGGAGGTGACGAGAGAAATGGTTCCAAGATAATGAAGCATATACTCCTTAAGCTCTTCACAGGCAAAATTGCCTTCATGTCTGGAATAAATATCTATCATGATTTTATTGACGCGGATTTGCTGGTCAATTCGTGACATCATCACCTTTTCATTGACAGACTGGTCGTCTCTTCCGATAAAATAACGATAAAAATCCACATCCAGATAATACATTTTCTTTACATATGGAAGTGGCCAGAATACAAAAATGTTATCCACATAGAAAGTATGCTTCGGCAATTCAAATCCACAGTCCCGAAGGAGCTGTGTACGATAAATGACCGAATGCATCAGAATATTCTGGCTCGGACCGAAATGACCGATTTCATTCCATCCAAAATAACGGTTTTCCGGCAGAATGGAATGATACTGAATCACCTTTTTATGTTTTGCCCCCTGCTTTTCGTAGACATAATTGGAAATCAGCATATCAAGCGGTTCTTCCTCTTTTATTGCTTCCCGCAGAAAATCAAGCACCTTCCGGTAAGCTTCCGGATCCACCCAGTCATCACTGTCAACCACCTTATAAAAGAAGCCGGAAGCATTACGTACACCGGCGTTTACCGCCTCTCCATGTCCGCCATTTGGCTGATGGATGGCTTTTACAATCGTCGGATATTTCTCCTGATATTCATCGGCAATACGTGCCGTATCATCTTTGGAGCCATCGTCAACGATAAGAATCTCCACATCTTCGCCGCCGGGCAGCAGGCTTTCGATACAGTTTCTCATATAATCCTGTGAGTTATAGCTTGGTATTGCTATGGAAAGTATTTTCATAAAATCCCCCTGTATGAAGTCTGCGAAAATACAGATAGGAGCTTTCCTCCATAACCGAAGGAAGCTCCCGCTGTCATCGCATGTTTTGTCTTAAATATTTCGGTAAATAATATCCTCACGTCCCGGTCCGTTGGAAACCATGGTGATTGGATATCCAATATGTTTTTCAATAAATTCAATATAATTCCGGCAGTTTTCCGGAAGCTCTTCGTATTTTTTTATGCCGCGAATGTCGCATTTCCATCCCGGAAGAACCTCGAGAACCGGTTTTGCCTTCTCGAGCTGATGAGTTACCGGGAATTCTGTTGTCACTTCGCCGTCAATTTCATAGCCGACGCAAACCGGAATCTCATCGAGATATCCTAATACGTCAACAACGGTAAATGCTACATCTGTAGTTCCCTGCAGACGGCATCCGTAACGGGAAGCCACACAGTCAAACCATCCCATTCTTCTCGGGCGACCGGTGGTTGCACCGAACTCGCCGCCGTCTCCACCGCGGACACGCATTTCCTGTGCCTCATCTCCGAAAATCTCACTGACAAAAGCACCTGCCCCTACGGCACTGCTGTATGCCTTGCACACTGTGATGACTTTTTCAATGGAATATGGCGGAATACCTGCACCGATAGCACCATAGGCAGCCAGGGTGGAAGAAGAAGTAACCATCGGATAAATTCCGTGGTCCGGATCCTTCAATGTACCGAGCTGTCCCTCCAGAAGAAAATTCTTTCCTTCTTTGATGGCCTTGTCAAGATAAGCAGAAACGTTACATACATACGGCTCTACCATCTCTTTGTATTCCATCAGCGTATTATAAATATCATCCACATCCATCAGTGGTTTATGATAAAGATGTTCCAGAAGAACATTTTTCTGAGCAAGAACCCGTTCAAGCTTCTCTTTCAGTTCCTTTTCTTCCATAAATAATTCACTGACCTGGAATCCGATTTTAGCATATTTGTCAGAGTAAAATGGCGCAATTCCTGACTTGGTGGAACCAAAAGACTTTCCACCGAGGCGCTCTTCTTCATACTGATCAAAAAGAATATGATACGGCATTACCATCTGTGCACGGTCAGATACCAGAATCTTCGGTGCCGGAACGCCTTTATCCACAATCTCCTTAATCTCGTTAAACAGAACCGGAATATTGAGTGCAACACCATTGCCGATAATGCTGGTGGTGTGATCATAAAATACACCGGACGGCAGTGTATGGAGCGCAAACTTTCCATAATTATTTATAATTGTATGGCCGGCATTGGCACCTCCCTGGAAACGGACAATAATATCAGAATCCTGTGCCAGCATATCTGTTATCTTGCCTTTTCCCTCATCACCCCAGTTGGCGCCTACAATCGCTTTTACCATGAGTTCATTCCTCCCAGTTATCAAAAAAACTAATTAACAAAACATTCTAATTATATCTCACAATTCCCCTTAAGTAAAGAAGCACTTTACAGTAAATGAAATTTCTTTGCGATTCTGATTAATGCTGTCCCTTTCGGGAAACGAACCAGTTCCTCTTCCGTAATGCCACGAAGCTTCAGCTCCAGCACGAAATATACAATAACGGCAAATACAACGGCAATCAGCATTTCCACCAGCGCCAGCAGTCTGACCGGAAGGACGCCTCCGAAAACCGTACCGAAAATCATTTCAATGCCACTGTAAAATACATAGCAGAACACTCCCATGATGATGGCAGAAATGCCCGGGATGATAAAGGTTTTTTTCATTTCCTGACGATATCCGAGATATTTTCTTACACTAAAGCTGTTAAAAATACACATCAGCAGGGAATACGCCATTGTGGCAAATACCATGGCGTAAAGCTGCATATCCGTAAAATAAAGGAGCGGAGTGAGAATGGCAATATGAAGCACCAGTGCCACCGCTGCATTACGAAGCGGGATATTCACTTTGCCGATTCCCTGCAGAATACCGTTGGATACCGTTGACAGACTGTAAAATACCACGCTGATACAGCCGAACTGCAAAAGTCTTACCGCAATATCAATGGTCAGCTTCTGCGGAAACAGCACCGTCATGATTGGCCGTGCCATGACAGCAAGACCGACTGCCGCCGGGATACTGAGCATCATGGTAAAATGAATGGCTTCTTTTACCTGACTGTTACACCCTTCATAATCCTTCAGTGTATATCGAGAGGATACTTCCGGAATCATGGCAGTAGACATGGAATTGGCAAGGGCAACCGGCACGTTGATAAGCACCACATATTTCCCTGCGAATACTCCGTAAAGGGCGGATACCCAATCCGCATCCATTCCCTTAAAGTCCATAATATCACAAAACAGGGTCTGGTCAATGGTCGTACTGATATTATATACAAAAGTGCTTAAGATAACCGGTGTCACCATAAGGAAAATGACCTTAAAAATGTCTTTGTAGGAGCTGTTGGCACCGGAAACATCCTTGTGGCAGCGTTTCAGGAAATATTTCTGATTCATTTTGTAAATGAACAGCATAAATATGAGTCCTGCCACCACGCCGGCCACGATACCGGCAGCACTTCCCATGGCACCGGCTTCCGCTCTTTTTTCCTCGTTGTTTCCGGCCAGAAGCCGAATAAAGAGCAAAGCCCCGCCAATACTGACTGCGGCATTAAGAATCTGCTCTACAATCTGTGAAATGGAGGTTGGAAGCATGGTGCCGTGTGCCTGGAAATATCCCCGGAGCACTCCGAGAAAACCGGACACGAAGATGGCCGGTGCCAACACACGAAGCGCCGGGATGGCTCCCACCTGACTTTTGGGAATCAGAAGGGGCGCGCCAAAAAACAAAAGGACACTGGCCAGACCGCCCACCACAAGAACGTAAAGCAGCGCACAGCGAAATACTTTATGCGCATCCCTGTATTGTTTTAATGCCATCTTCCCGGATACAACCTTGGAGACAGCCATAGGAATACTGTAGGAAGATATCAGCAGAACCATGGCATAGATATTGTAGGCAAGAGTATAATATCCATTTCCCACGTCGCCGATAATACTGGTGACCGGACTGCGGTACAAAACTCCGATGATTCTTACCACAATTCCTGCCACCATCAATATTGTGGCCTGACCGATAACATTTCCTGCTTTTGTATTTTCTTTATACATGAATCTCCGCCTTCATTCCGAGGATTTCTTTATTTGCATCGAGAATCGGCTGTACATAGTCACGGATAAACTCTTCGGTCTGTTCCGGTGCTCTGCCGACAAAATTCTCCGGTTTCATGATTGCTTTTAACTGTTCGATATTCATACCGAAGGCAGGGTCCGCAGCAATTCTTTCGAGAAGGTCATTTTCTTTTCCTTCTTCTTTCACTACCTTACCGGCTGCCATGGAATGCTGACGGATTCTTTCGTGAAGCTCCTGGCGGTCTCCGCCGGCCTTCACCGCATCCATCATAATATTTTCTGTGGCCATGAACGGAAGCTCACGCATAAGATGTGCCTCGATAACCTTTGGATAAACCACAAGTCCGTCAACCACATTCAGATAAAGGTCCAGGATACCATCAATAGCCAGGAATCCTTCCGGTACAGAAAGACGTTTGTTGGCAGAATCATCCAGGGTTCTTTCAAACCACTGGGTGGATGCCACCATGGCCGGATTCATGGTATCTGCCATCACATAGTTGGCAAGAGAAGCAATTCTTTCACTTCTCATCGGATTTCTCTTATATGCCATAGCAGAAGAGCCAATCTGGTTCTTCTCAAATGGTTCTTCAATTTCCTTTAAATGCTGTAAAAGACGGATATCATTTGAGAATTTGTGTGCAGACTGCGCAATACCGCCCAAAACATTAAGGACACGGCTGTCAATTTTTCTGGAGTAGGTCTGTCCGGATACCGGATAACAGGATTCAAATCCCATCTTTTCCGCAATTTTGGCATCGATTTTACGAATTGTTTCATGGTCTCCATTAAACAACTCCAGGAAGCTTGCCTGTGTTCCGGTCGTTCCCTTGGAGCCTAAAAGCTTCATTGCTCCAATCACATGGTCAAGGTCCTCCAAATCAAGAAGAAGTTCATTCAGCCAGAGTGTTGCACGTTTTCCAACGGTTGTCGGCTGCGCCGGCTGAAAATGGGTAAATGCCAGAGTCGGCA
>JALEIY010000164.1 GCA_022769785.1 Eubacterium sp. | reverse complement strand
CCGGAAGAACTGAAAGGAATAGCAGAAATAAGACCTGTGCTTAATCCTGTTGTGATACGTAAGGTAAAGAGTTATGACTGGAAAATGCTAGAAGGGTTCGTGACTCATAATAAATTCAGGGGAGAACAGTTTAAAATCATTCTTTCAGAAATGAAAGCTGACTATCAAGAACTGGTTAATGAATTGCCTGAGGAATCATTTGTTGTCACAGGAATGGGACTAAGTAAAAATGTGTTATATATAGAGCAGGAAATAGATTCTCAGAATCCGAATAAAGCAGGAAAGAATATAGCTTCATTATCTATGGGGATTCAAAAAGGAAAGTACGATGGAACAGTTGAAGCAATAGAAAAGTTAACAACAGAAGAGAATAATGGCCACTATTAGTAAGGTAGATGGAAAGAATGTTGAGATCTCGGTATAATCTGGGATCTCTTTTGTATTATGTGAGCTTTTGAAAAATCCATCAAAAGAAGTCCGCAAGACCGCAAGACCGCAACGGTGCAAAAGAAAAACCACTGGATTATTGTAAGGTTACCAGCGGTTATTATTTATTAGTATCATCATTTTTGAAGGTTAATATGTCATTAGGAGTACAATCCAGAATCCGGCAAAGTTTTTCAATGGTTAGGGCAGTTATGTTTTTGTTGTTTCTCAGTTGATGCATAGTACGGTAGTCGATGCCATTGTTGACGAGGTAGTATTGGGTAATATTTCGTTTTTCCATTGTTTTCCATAATGGACTATAATCAATCACATCGTTCCCGCCTTTCTATTATTCTCCCAATTTTTTTAATTATAAGTAGGGCAAAACACATAAATATAGTGAATATATTCACTATTCGTTATATAATCAAAGTAAGTACGAAAAGTAAGAACAGTATTTTATGTATCATTAATAGTATAGAGCAATATGGGTTAGATATTCTTCTGGTTCTCGAAAGAGGAACCACGGTTCCCCAAATGAGAACTTAAAATTGGTAAAATATTTAAAAACTATCGTAACATTGAAAATACTCATGGTGCATAGAAAGGCAGATGCACGTGATGGAATCATTGGGAAGTAGACTTAGACAATTAAGACAAAATAATCGCTTGCGTCAAGATCAGGTGGCAAGTTTGGTTGGAGTAAACAAAAATACAATGTGTTCCTACGAAAATGATGTCCGGCAGCCTTCTTATGAAATATTAGTCAGATTAGCTACAATTTACAGGGTAAGCACAGATTATCTTTTGGGGTGTGAAAGTAAAAGAACAGTTGATGTATCTGGCCTTACACCAAAAGAGATACAAACAATTACAGAGCTTGTTGCGAGCATGACGGAAAAGAATAAAAAGTTAGAAGGGTTATAAATGGCTCAAAATAATAAGGAACAAAATGATTACAAACTTACATATTATAATACAATTTCTTCCAGAACAGTGGAGTGGCTATGGTATCCATATATACCTTATGGGAAGATAACCATATTGCAAGGTGATCCGGGCGAGGGAAAATCTACAATGATGTTACAACTTGCTGCACTTATTACAGCTGGAAAAGCTATGCCAGATGGTAGTGGCGATAAAGTTCCGGGAAACGTAATATATCAAGCTGCAGAAGATGGGATTGAGGATACGATTAAACCTCGATTGTTAGCAGCAGGAGCAGACTGTGGTCGAATTGCTTTTTTGGAAAATGAGGAAAATCCTATCACATTAGACGATGAACGTCTGGAACAGGCAATTAAAGATACCCAAGCAAAATTATTAGTAATTGATCCACTTCAGGCATATTTAGGAATAGATAATGATATGCAGAGATCAAATTCAACACGTTCGGTTTTTGGTCGTTTAGCAAAAGTTGCAGAGAGGACAGGCTGTGCGGTAGTTTTGATTGGGCATATGAATAAAAGTAGTCGCTCAAAAGGAATATACAGAGGGCTTGGAAGCATAGATATTGCGGCAGTAGCGAGGAGTATTCTTTTGGTTGGCAGAGACAGTAGTAATCCGTACTATCGGATTATGGTACAGATTAAAAATAATCTGGCACCGGAGGGAAAAGCATTTGTTTTCGAGTTGAATCCAGATTTGGGATTTAGTTGGATCGGACAGGAAGAACATGAAATGGAAGATCTATTGTTCCAGAGGTCAAAAGGAGAGAGTAAACTTGACAAAGCAAAAGAATATCTGAAATTACTATTAAATGGCTCAGATATGCCTTGTGCGGATATACTTGAAAAAATGCGGGCAACCGGTATTGGAACACGTACTGTAGAACAAGCTAAGAAGGATATGGGCATTATTTCTTATAAATTGGGAGATAAATGGTACTGGCGGTTAAGTGAGGAGTGAGTCACCGAATGAAAGAATATGAAAAAGGGGTTAGTAGCCAGGAGGAAAAAAAGAATAAGATTCGTGAAAGATATAAAGGTATAAGTCGGGACGAATTGGAGTTTATTCCGGCAAAACCCAAAGAAAAATTGTTTGAAGATTCCGGCGCAAAACGTGTTTGTGCTTATTGTCGTGTCTCTACAGACGATGCAAACCAGACATCATCCTATGAATTACAGAAGAATCATTATGAAGATATGATAAAGGAACATCAGGGATGGGAATTGGTAGGAATTTATGCTGATGAAGGAATCTCCGGAACATCTTTGCAACATAGGGACGAATTTATCAGAATGATACAGGATTGCAAAGCCGGAAAAATAGATTTAATCGTTACGAAAAGTGTTTCCAGATTTGCCAGAAATATTGTGGATTGCATCGCAAAAGTACGTGAGCTGGCAAATATGAATCCGCAGGTTGGAGTTTTTTTTGAGACAGAGCATATTTATACATTGGATAATACCAGTGAAATGATGTTGGCTGTATTATCTGCAGCAGCTCAGGAAGAATCACATACGAAAAGTGAAATTATGAATATTTCTATTGAACAGAGATTTTCAAGAGGGATATTTCTTACACCGAAGCTTTTGGGTTATGATGTTGGAGAGGATGGAAATCTGGTAATCAATGAAGAAGAAGCGGAGACAGTACGACTTTGTTATTATTTATTCCTTAATGGCTTTCCTACTTCTGAGATTGCAGAAATCATGATGCAGTTAAATAGAAAAACGAAGCTTGGAAATCTTAAATGGACATCTTCCACAGTAGTTAATCTATTAAAAAATGAAAGATATTGCGGAGACGTGTTGTCCAGAAAGACGTTTACTCCAAATTATCTTGACCATAAGTCTAAGAAAAACAGACATGATCGGAATCAATATCGTCAGCAGGATCATCATGAAGCCATTGTACACAGAGATATTTACAATGCAGCACAAAAGATGCTTACCGTAACAAGATATGCCAAAAAGGGATTTCCATTTCCAAATTTAAAAGTTGTGGATGCAGGAATACTCAAAGGCTTTGTATCAGTGAATCGTTCATGGACAGGATTTACGGGAGAAGATTATCAAAAAGCAAGTGAAAGTGTGTATGGTAATGATGTGGTTTCTGGTCAGTTGGTGAGAGAAAGTAAAAGCGAAGCAGATGGAAAATTTGATCTGTCTGGATATGAAATTGTTCGTGCACAGTTCTTTTCGACAAGAATGAATCCTGCAATGACTATTTCTGAGGGACAGATTACCTTTAATACCGCCTGTATGAAAAAATTCAGAGATGTAGAATACGTAGAAATCTTGTTTAACTCTGTAGAAAATTGCATTGCTGTGAGACCATGCGGAAAAGACAATGTAAATGCAATTAAGTGGGGAACCATACGGAAAGGGAAATGGGTGGTGCTTCCAAAAAGTTGTCGAGGATTCTCAGAATCATTATTTGAGTTGATGAATTGGGATAGCGAATGTAAATATCGTTTCCGTGGACAGTATTCCCAAGAAGCTGATGAACAAATTCTATTATTTGATTTGTTAGAACCGGAAGTGATCAAACACGAACTAATTCAGGATGATTTGGAAGAAGGATCTGTAAATGAAACAGTTTCAGCAGGAACATCTGATACAGATGAAAAAATTGAAAATAATGTAAAAACGGTTATAAAAACTCTTTTCCCAGAAAAATGGAGTAACCATTTTGGATATAAGGTTGATGAAGTAGTCCTTTTACAGAGAGTACATTATTGTGGAAATTGGGATGTGCTGCGTCCAGCTCGAACAGTGGAAGGAATGGATATTATTTCTGAAAAAATACTGGAAAAGCTTAACGATGAAGCACAATATTTAATTGAAAAAATGAGGTGTGCAGTATGAGTGAAATTATGATGGAACAGCAAAAAGAAAATACAGAAAATATTGATCAGAGGGCACTGGAACTGGCACAGGACTTTAGTTATGATGGTTATCAGGTGGTTAGAAGGGAACTTTTTGCCCATTTACGAGAACCAGCAGTGGTAATCCGGAGGGACAGTGTGACTTTTAATACAGCTTGTATTTCTGGATTGGAAGATGCAGTATATATTCAGATATTGGTCAATCAGGAAAATAAAAGAATGGTTGTGCGTAAATGCGAAGAAAATGATAAGGATGCGTTGCGTTGGTGTATCGAGAAACCAGATAAGAGAAAAAGTAGAAAAATGTCCAATAAACTGTTTTCAGCTATGATGTATGACATGATGGGATGGGATTCGGATTGCAGATATAAAATTCTCGGTCATAAAATAACACACGAGGATGAAACCATGTATATCTTTGATCTATTGGAAACAGAGATTTATATGGATACGAAGCGTAAAAGGAAGCAAGCAGAACCGACTACAAATCAAGTGGAGAATGTTACATCCGGAGAACTGACTCCAGAGCAGATCGAAAAGAAACAAGATGAAGAAATTGAAGTAAAAGTGGAACGAAAACTGAACAGAATACCATTTTATCCGAAAGACTGGAAAGATTCTTTTGGATTGCCTGTTGAGGAACATAGAAAGGCATTGGAGACGAACCTGAAAGACGGATATGTCGAATTAGCGGCTGTGATGTAATTGTAACAGGGGAAAGTGCGTCCACTTGGAGGAGGGATGTGTAAATGCTGAAAGATACAGCAAGTTTCACCGGGGTATCTTTGTGCAAAAAATCTGGAAGAATACGAATATTCCATTCAACAATAAAAGAGCTGGGTAATCCGAAGTACATCCGATTTCTGTTTAATCCAGAAAAGAAAGCTCTGGTGGTTCAGTCCTGCAAAAAGAAAGAGCCAGAGTGCTTCCATGTGCCGAAATATAATCCGGAAAATTGGGAATTTGCTATACATAGTATTCCAATGCTTAGAATGATCTGGAAAGTATGTGAATGGGAAGAAGATAAGACATATCGTTCAGATGGGATGCACTATGCCGACCATGAACTGGTGGAATTTGATTTAAAACGGGCAGAAATACTAATGAATGATGATATAGAATCAGCGGAGTTACAGTAAATATTTGATAGAATAATGTAATTGTACTATTATGTAGCTATATAAAACTATTGTAGAGGTACAATTATGGGTAAAATAGAGAATAATGAAGAGGTTAAGAGATTAGCTCCAAAACAGGCTGTGTTACGAGAATTATATATGAAATCAGGAAACGAATGTGCTTTTCCCGGATGCACTAATGTGTTGGTAAATGAAAACGGAATTTTTGTTGGAGAAGTATGTCATATTGAGGCAGCATTACCGGGAGGAGAACGATTTAACCCCAATATGACAAATGAAGAGAGGCGTTCGTATGATAATTTAATGTTAATGTGCCATTATCATCACGTAATGACTGATGATGTGAATAAATATCCTGTTGAAAAAATGAAACAGATAAAAAG
>JALEIY010000135.1 GCA_022769785.1 Eubacterium sp. | reverse complement strand
AAAGAAATCTTGGAGTTTTAACTCCCATGGAAAAACATGAAATCTACTGGCAAGCCGCATAAAAAACTGCCAGCAACTAATCTACTGGCAGGAAAAATTTTATATTTTTTCAATTGTCTACTTGACGGGGAGCAGTTCATTCTGACAGCTCCTTTGCCTTTGATTACTTTTTTAATTGATGTTAATCATAAATCATTGCGGTTTATATTACAATTCACAAAAAATACCATTTATATACTTCTTTTTAAGTATCTCTATTCTTTTTCCTTGATAAGTTTAAACATCTGCACCCGGTTTTTGATGCCCAGCTTCCGATAAATATTTAAAATATGCTTCTTTAAAGTGTTTTCAGTTATCATTAGCTCCCCGCTGATTTCCTGATTATTTTTTCCCTCCAGAAGCATTTTAAGAATGGTGTGCTCTCTTCTGGTGAGGCCAAATCTTGCCACAGCGGCAGAAACCGTAAGCTTTTCTTCCAGCGGGTCACCGCTTTTTTTGTATTTATAAAGGCGCCAGGCAAGATGGTCCTTTAACATATCCAGAATAAAAATATCATCATACTGGAAATTTTCTTTTCCGATGGTACGATAAAAGGCAATGACTCCCACAAACTCTTTTTCTTTGCCCAGAATCATCTGCAGGGAATAGTGCCAGTTATTGGGCTGATACACCTTTTTATAATATTCCGTCTCTACTCTTTTCTCGTCAGAAATAATATCCGTCTCCCGGTATATCAGCGATTTGCCGCTGTACATGATTCCTCTGCTGTAATCGAGCTCATCATAGGTTTCCGACAAATCCTCCTCGCAGTTATACAGTACCGGGGAAGTAAGCTTGTTCTCTCCATCGAAAGAAGCCAGATAAAAATCCGCACTGTCAAAGTCAATGAGCATCCGGATTTGTTCCAGAACCATGTTTCGCATCTGGGTCAGGTTATCCATGGTATGAATTTTATAAATAATATTGTTTAATAATATCCAGTCGTTTGTTTCCAGTGTTCTCATAATATTACTTCCTGTCCGTTTCCCCTGCTGCGCTATGAAAGGTTATTTATACGATTCTTTTTCCGTCCAGTGCGGCATACACCAGCGTATCTCCTTCATAGGATAATTTGAGTGAGAAAAATGGAACCTCTTTTTCCAGCAGTTCAAGAAAAATCTTATCTCCTTCCCAGAGATTAAGCCGATACATTTCCTTCTTTTTGACCCATTCCAGGGTTCCCTCATTGCAGGAAATCATCTCTCCCTCAAAACCGTCTGCGGTATATAAAAACATATATTCCGTCTCCCAGCGGTCACTGACAAAGGTGACGATACCCCGAAGCCGCCAGGAGGTCAGGGTAAGCCCGGTTTCTTCCTTTACTTCTCGCAAAAGGCATTCTTCCGGACTTTCTTTGTCTTCGAATTTCCCGCCGACTCCAATCCATTTATCTTTATTGATATCTTTTTTCTTCGCAATCCGATGCAGCAGAAGATAACTGTCATCTTTTTCGATATAGCAAAGTGTGGTTGGCTGCATCATATCCTCCTTACACGAGCCACAGCTCTTCTTCAATCCAGTCGAGAGCTTCTTCGTACTCTTTTCTGGCCTCCTCAATCTTTTCCGGGTCCTGCCGGTCTAAAATCCGCTCAAATTCTCTGGTGATTGCCTCGAGCTGTTCCCGGAGTTCCCCGGTGGCTTCCTCATAAAGCCGTTCTCCCCGAAGAAGCAGCACCCGATTTGCCTCCTGTTCTCTTGGTGGAATTTTGAGATAAGCGAGCTCTTTCATTCTCGCTTCCATCTCTTCCAAGGTCATATCCACATCCTGATTCTTAATCAGCTTCGTGACCGTCTCTCCTGTGGAACGGATTTTTGCCTCTACTTCCAAAAGAGCATTGACATCATAGGTATAGGTGATGTCGATTTCCTCATCTCCGGCTTTTCCGTCAGGAACCGTAAGGCTGATGGTTCCCAGAGAAACATTATTGGATGCAAACCGGCTCTCTCCCTGCAGAATGTGTATTTCCACCTGGGTCTGATGGTCGTAAACCGTGTAAAACTTTTCCGTACGGCTTGCCGGAATCACCGTGTTTCTCTCCAGAATCGGGCAGAAATGATTTCCCTCCAGGCGGTCGTTTTCCATTTTTACAGAGACCTCTGTACCAAGAGTAAACGGACAGACATCGGTGAGGATTACTTCCCGCACGGCCTCCCGGCGTTCCTTCATGGCACCCTGTACGGCGGCACCCAGAGCAACTGCCTCATCCGGATTGATGCTGGTATCCGGCACCCGTCCGAACAGACGCCCCACGAACTTGCGGACAGCGGGCATT
>JALEIY010000130.1 GCA_022769785.1 Eubacterium sp. | reverse complement strand
TTCCCTGTCTCTTCTGAAATTATTCATTCAGACGTCCCAGTGATGCTATCTTAACATACCGGGCATTTTCCGACATCTGATGGATGTCACTTTGGGCGCGGGAAAATTGTCATATCTAAATGTGACATTTGTCATATGGCTCAAAAAAGCCCCGCTAACCTTTTGGTTCTCAGAGCTTTTTTATGAATAATCATTTCTTTTATCTTCGCAGAATCTCATCCACTTCCTTTTTGAGTCGAAACATGGCGGTACTGATATCATCGCCGGAAAAAACAAGACTCTTAATCTCACTGTCGGCCTTTTCAACCGCCTCTTTATAATTCGTGAAATGAGCCGGAATTACGGCGGTTTTCATTGTTTTATCCAGCAGCGAAAGGTCAATATCACTTCCTCCCGGGGTATCTTTGTTCAGCAGGTTCAGAACCTCTTCGGAAGTGGTTACTGCCTGCAACGGAGAAGCACCGGAGGTATGCTCATATATCATTTTCTGAATGGACTCATCCATGGTAAGAAGCTTTAAAAAATCCCATGCTGCCTCTTCTTTTTTCGTCCGGGCACTGATTCCTGCCATCAGAGTCTCCATACCCGACACATTTCTCCCGGAAGGTCCTGCCGGCATCTGCACGCAGTTCCATTCGAAATCCGAATATTTTTTGATGCGCCAGGGATATGGCATATAGGTTCTGTAATCGGAAAACGTCAGCGGTCGAAACACCACATGTCCCAGGTCAAAGTCCTCGGAAGTCACCCGGTAATTTTCATTCAGATCCTCCAGCTGTCTTACAAAGGTCACCGCATCCATAAACCGGCTGTCCGTAAAATGAGATTGGGTTCCTCCTGTATCAAAGGGCTGTATCCCATTTGCATTCGCCGCTTGAAGCCAGGTATAATCGCAGCAGCCAAAGGAATCGATTTTTCCATCTCCGTCCGAGTCTTTTGTGGCTTTTTTACAGATATCATAAAAATCTTCCCATGTCCAGTTTTTCTCCGGAAGCCGGATTCCTTCTTTTTTAAGAAGGGTTTTGTTGACAAACATCAGGGTTGGATTGCATTCAAAGGGCAAAGCATACTGCTCATTTTTATATTTTCCGGCCTGGACAGCGGCATCGTAAAAAACAGAAAGCTCCGCCTCTTTATCTCTTTCCAGCTTCCAGTCCAGTGATTTCAGAGCACCGGTCGATACCAGGCTATCAAAATCTTCTTCCAGCACAAGAAATACATCCGGAGCCGTTCCTTTCAGGATTTCTCCTGACAGCCACTGGGAATAGTCTTCCGCTGTGATTCCCTCCACATAATCCACACGAACACCCGGATGTGTTTTTTCAAACCTTTCAATGGCTGCATCAAAAACATCATATTGCTCTGTTCCCGGAACATCCCAGTTGCTGCCATAGAAAATACCAATCGTCAGCACATCTTTCTCCTGAAACTGTAAAAAGAGCAATATTCCGGCCCACAGGAAAAAAAGAATCGTCAGCAGCAATGCCGCCCGGTCTTTTTTTAATTTACTCATTTTCATTCTGCCTTCCCCTTACTCAAATGTCCGGTTGACCGCACCGGTCTGCACCGCCCAGATGGCAAGCTGGGTACGGTCTCTCAGCTCCAGCTTACCCAAAATTGAACTCAGATAATTTCGGACGGTTCCTTCCGACAAAAACAGCTCAGATGCCACCTCTTTATTGGAAAATCCACATCCAATCTTCTGAATGACCTTCCACTCTGTTTTGGTGAGCTGCTCCGCCTTTTCGTCGTTTACCTGAATGGCATAGTTGCTTCTTGCCATTTTGTTGAACAGCTTCACTACCTTATCCGTAATCTCCGGATTAATCATTGCTTTTCCATTAACAACGGTATGAATTGCCTCCGTCAGTTCCTTCATGGAAATTCCTTTTAGCAGATAGCCGCTGGCACCGTATTTGAGTGCCCCGTACACATATTCATCATCATCAAAGGTTGTCAGAATGATGATATAAATATCCGGATATTTTTCTTTCACAATACGGGTGCATTCCACTCCGTCCATCCCGGGCATACGGATATCCATCAAAATTACATCCGGCTTTTCTTTTTTTATCAGAGAAAGCACCTGATTCCCGTCGGCAGCAACCGCACATACTTCCATATCCGGGCTGGCTCCCAAAACAATGCCCAAACTTTCCCGAATCAGCTCCTGATCATCTGCAATCATTATTTTTATCATTGGTTTTCTCCCCTCTTACCGACGCACCGGTATTTTGACAATCACAGTGAATCCAAACACACTCTCAAAAAAGATACTTCCATTTAACAGCTCGACTCTTTCCCGCATATGCTTCAGACCAAAGCCTTCTTTGATATCCGGACAGCCGCTTCCGTTATCACTAATCATAATAATCAGTTCTTCTTGTCCGGCCTCAGGTTCCGGAATATCCTCCTTATTTTTTTCGCATACATTCATGCGAATCCATATTTCAGAAGCATGACCGTGCCGTATGGCATTGGTTGTACTTTCCTGAATAATCCGGTAAATCGTCTCCTCTTCATCGGCACCAAACTGCATTTGTTCCATATAAGAAACAAAATATATTTTTGTGTTTGTTCCCTCAGACATTTCCTCAATCATCTGATGGATGGCATTTTCCAGAGACATTCTTTCGAGGGCATCCGGTTTCAACTTCCGCACAGAACGGCGGACATCATTTAATCCTTTTCTGGCCATTTTTCCTATGGTTTTAAGCTGTTTTTTTGCCGCCTCCGAATCCACCTCCAAAAGGACCATGGCAGCATCAATCCCCACGGAAATCCCCGTCAGAATATGTCCCAGTGTATCATGAATCTCTCTTGCCAGACGATTTCTTTCTCTTGTCTCACCCATCAGTTCTTTCTCTCTGGCAAATTCATGAAGCTGTTCATTTGCTTTCTGAAGCTGCCCGTTCAACTGCCGGATTCTCTCTTTTTCTTTCCGGTCCGCCGACTGAATCATCACGATGTATACGAGAAAAAGAACCATGTTAATGAGCGTACAGAGGGTTCGCATTACCAGAAAATATTTCTCTGTATGCACATCATAAAAGGACACCCACATTTCAAAGGAATTCATCGGAATAAACAGAGTAATTAAATCATAGCTGCAAATCAGATAGCTTAAAAATGCCAGCACCAGAAGAATTACCCGGTTCCACGGTTTCTCCGTACCGGAAAGCATTTCTGCCACCACGAAGAAAATAATACCGTTATAGGACATATCGATTTTTACCATGAGTAAAATCACCAGCAGAATCTCCAGGACATTCATTGCATAAAACAGATTCTTTTTTTCCTCGGAAATCTCTCTTTTTAGAAAGACAATGGCACAAAGCATCAGATAACTCCCGATGACCAGCGTCAACCTGACCGCCGGAGTTTCCGGCACCACCATAAGACGGGATAAAAATTCCGCTCCTACCTGTGAATCGGCTATTCGATACTGGGTAAGCACAATGGTCAGTGCCAGAAATGTCACGGTAATAAAATTCAGCATCATCATTACCCAGAAGCAGGCTTTCAATCTAAATATTGTTTTATTCTCCTGATAGTTTTCCATATGATTATCCTCACTGCCACCGGGCCAGTCCAAATGTTTCCACATTATCCTTTGTTATCAGTGTCACCGGAATTACCGTTTTCTCCGGTATTTCTTCTCCGTCCAGAAAGCGGTATAACAGTTCTGCCGTCTGCCTTCCGGTACTAAGAGGAGACTGGGCGGCTGTCGCCGTCATTTTCCCCTCATAAATCATCGTTTTTGCTTCCGGTGCCCCGTCCACACTGTAAACAAGAACCTGCTTCAGCATATCCGCTGCATCCAGCGCCGCCATGGCTCCCAGAGAAGCCGGGTCATTCAGCCCCATTACCACATCAATATCCTTCTCTTTCCGGAGCACCTGTTCCACCAGTGGCTGGGCAATCTCAAGCTGCCCCTGACACTCCAGCTCATCTACGGTTTTATACTGCCAGCCCGCATTCTCCAAAGTATCCTTAAAGCCTTTGATACGGTCCATGGCTGACTTATTATTATTCTGTACAAGAAATAAGATAGAAGCCGTTTTCTTTCTTTTCATGAGGTCTCTTGCACAGGCAGCTCCCGCTTCATAATTATCAGAACAAATCACAGCTTTCACCAGTTCGCTGTCATATACCTCGGCATCTACCGCAATGACCGGAATGCCTGCTTTCCAGGCTTCCTCCAGCCCGGTTCGAATGCTCTTCCAGTCGATAGCATTGACTAAAAGGATATCCACATTTTCTTTTATCAGTTCTTTTATCTGACGGTTCTGCATCTCAGCGTCCAGGGCGGAATCTCTGGTAATGACCACATCTTTCCTGCTGGCTGCCACTGCTTCAATCTGATTATTGACCACGGCAAAATACGGATTATTCATAGTCATATATACTGCACCGATTTTTTTCTGGGACTGTCCGTCACTGCTCCGGTTTCTGCTTCCGTGCAAAAGCACGACACAGCCTGCGGCAATCAGCCCCAAAAGCAAAACTCCGGCCAAAACGATTCCTCTTTTCTCTC
>JALEIY010000117.1 GCA_022769785.1 Eubacterium sp. | reverse complement strand
ACCGCCTTCCGCTTTTGGAATGGAAAGAATAAAAGGATGACAGAAATGATTGCGGCAGAGATTCTGTTAGGATTAATAATATTTATATTTGGAAGCTGTATTTTCAGCTTTCTGAACGTTTTAATATATCGTATCCCCCGGAATGAAGGGGTGGTCATAGGATACAGTCATTGTACAAGCTGCGGGCATCGACTGTACGGAAGGGATATGCTGCCGGTATTAAGCTGGCTTTTTCTCAAAGGTAAATGCAGATACTGCGGAAGTCCGGTGTCCGGGCGTTATGCGCTGGTAGAACTGATGGGCGGCGTGGCGGCACTGGTCTGTGTCCGTTTTTACGGATGCACTCTTGCAGGAGTAACAGCATTCGCCTTTTTTTGTCTTCTCACAGTTATCGCTTTTGTTGATTATGACACTATGGAAATACCGAACCGTTTGAATGTGGCTATGGCAGTTCTGGGGGTGATTTCCTGGGTAACCATGCCGGAGATATCCATCCTGCAGCGTCTGATTGGAGCGCTGGCAGTCAGCCTTCCGATGATAGCGGTGGATTTCGTGGTTCCCGGTGGATTTGGAGGCGGAGATATTAAACTGGTAGCGGCAGCCGGACTGCTGCTCGGATGGAAAAACAATCTGCTGGCGGCATTATTGGGGATTTTCTTTGGAGGAATTTACGGAATGTGGCTTCTGGTCCGCAAAAAAGCGGGAAGAAAAGACCATTTTGCATTCGGACCGTTTCTGTGTGCCGGGATGGCCATCGCCCTGTCGGCAGGAGAGCAGATTATTCACTGGTATCTCGGGTTTTTCCCGTCGTTTTAGGAGAGAGAAATATGGCATTATACAAATACAAAGCACAGACCGCTACGGGGAAAACTGTTTCCGGTAAAATGCAGGCAAACGATGAACGGGAACTGCATTTGAAATTAAAAGAAGAAGGTAAATTTTTACTGTCCGCTTCGGTTGCGGGAGCAAATACCCGGGTAAAGCCGTTAAAGAAAATGCAGGTGGCGGAATTTGCCCGTCAAATCGGAACCCTGCTTGGTTCCGGGGTGTCACTTGTCCGGGCATTGAAAATCATTGCGGATGACGAATCACTTTCCCTGACCGAGAGAAATATTTACGAAGAACTTCTCGCTTCCGTGAGAAGAGGAATCCCTCTTTCACAGGCCATGGAAGAACAGGAAGGGGTTTTTCCGATGCTGCTGATTCATATGTTCCGGTCGGCGGAAGCCAGCGGAAATATGGACAAGACGGCAATGAAGATGGCGGAGCATTACACAAAGGAATATCGTATCGATGACAAGATAAAAAAAGCATTGATTTATCCGAAAATGCTGGCGGTCGTGATAGTTATTGTACTTATTGTCCTGATGGGATATGTGATTCCGCAGTTTAATCCGCTGTTTCAGCAAATGGAAAAACTTCCGATTATGACGGAGATTTTATTTGCTATCAGTGATTTTGTAAAAAAATACTGGATTGGCCTGATTATCGGAATGGTCATTTTCTGGATTGCTCTTAAACTGATATTCAGCATACCGAAGGTGCGGCGGGTAAAAGACAGACTTCTGGTATCCGTGCCAATTATCGGTAAGCTGGAAAGAATCATATTTACGGCCCGGTTTGCCAGAACATTAAGCTCGCTTTATACTGCCGGTATTCCGATTGTGACCACTTTACAGATTGCAAAAAAAACAGTGGGTAATCTATACATAGAAGAACAGTTTGATGAAATGATTCGTCAGGTACGGGCCGGCGTGTCACTTCACGAAGCTTTGGAAGAGATTGACGGCTTCACCAATAAGCTGAAGGCATCCATAAGGGTAGGAGAGGAAACCGGAAAGCTGGATACCATGCTTGTTTCTGTGGCGGATAACCTGGAATATGAATCAGAGCAGGCTATTACAAAGCTGGTTGCCCTGGTGGAACCGGTAATGATTATTATCATGGCTTTGATTGTCGGATTTATCATGATTGCTGTGATTAAGCCGATTTACGATTCCTATGAGACAATCGGAAAAGGTACAAATTACTGACAGGAGGAAGAACATGAGTGTTTCTTTATATATTTCAGGGAGCCGAATTCAGGTCGTAGAAGGAAGCCGTGGGGGCGGCAGGGGCACAGAGGCTGTATCCGTAGACCAGGTCTGGACCCTTACGCTGCCGCCTGAGGTACTGGAAAACGGAAATATCATCGACGAAAAAGCCTTTGTGACAACCATGCGTGATTTCTGGAAAGAAAATGAGCTTCCGGGCAAAGATGTCACTTTGCTTTTGTATAACCGGCTTGCCACATTGGGTACCGTGGAGGCCCCTCCGGCAAATGAAAAGAGAACCCTCGAATTTATTAAAAGGGAACTGACAGTTTATGAGGAAGATGTTGAGGCGGTCTATGCCTATGACATGGTGAAAAAAGCCGACAGGGATGCGGTAAAAGAATCCAAAAAAGAAGAGAGAAGAAAAGCGGCTGCCTCACGAAAAAATAAAAACAGAAATAAAAAGCAGGAAGCACTGCTGGAAGAGTTTCCGGAACTGGCTGAAGAGAAGCAGGGAGAAGAGACGGAACTTGTTTTTGATAATAAAAATATTTATCTGGCCGGTCGCATCGGTGCCAGAGAGCTGAAACGGAATCTGGATTTGCTCGCCTTTGCCGGCATCCGGATAAACAGTATTCAATCCGGCACCATGAATCTGGTTCGCGTTTTCTCCGGTCTGCCGGAACTGAAAGGCGAAACCTGCATTGTGCAGATTTATGATGACCAGTATCACATCAATTTGCTGTATTTGAATGGAGTTTATCATTATTCCAGTGCCACAAGAATTTTTGAAGAAGAGGGAACCATAGGATTTGCCATTGAGGTGGCACGTTCCATCAGCGGAATCCTTCAGTTTATGAAAGCAAACAATCTGGAATATGACACCATGAAAGTATTTCTGGTGGGACTTGACACCGAGGATATGCTGAATTGTACCGACAGTATTTTACAGATGAATTCTTCTCTGATTGTGGAAGAAATCGATGTGGAGCGGCTGGTGGACAACGACTCAGGAGAATCTGTCGATAAATATCTGGTTGCCTGTTCGGGATTTGTACCGGGAAAGAAAACTGCAGATTTTTATACCGATTATCAAAAATACGGCAAAAAGAAGACCGGCTCCGGAGATATCAGGAAAGCCATTCTTCCGATTGGCATACCGGCAGTAATTCTTCTGACCGTCACAATTGTACTGGGAATCATGAACCTCTTAACCGGGATGAAGCTTCAGAAGGCGCAGGAATATAATGACAGTGTATTACAGGCGGTGATGGAATATGACAGTATGCTTCAGGATGCAGAGCACAGTGAAAGGCAATTTGCCCTGGTTGATGATTTGAAAGAAGATATCGCCTCCTATCCGCTGGCGGGAAGTGCAGTCGAAGCGATTGTGCAGAGAACGGCTGCGGGATATGTGGATGTAATCGTACAAAGCTATGATGCCGTATCCGGTCTTTATAACTTAAGTACCAGCGCAGAAAATGTGGAACTGATTAACCGTTATATTGCAGCACTTCGGAAGCTGGATGTTTTTGTATCTGTAGATTATTCCGGATATGTACATGATGATACCACCGGAAAATGGCAGGTAAAAGTAAACTGCTATCTGTCAGAAAAGGCAGGAAAGGGAAATAAGGAAAAATGAGACTGGAAATGGGAGAACTGACAAAACGGGATAAAAAGCTTCTGATACTTCTGGGAATTATTCTTGTGGTGACCGGTTTTGTTTTTCTTGCAATAAAACCGCTGGCCGTAAGATTAAAGGAAACGAAAGCAAACCTGGAGAAAGAAGAAGAGCTGCGTGAGATTAATCAGAAAAAAATATCCCTGTATTCGGATTTGGCTGATTATGACGATGCACTGCATAAAAAAATCGAGAAAAATGTAGAAGATTTTTATGAGATGATGACCTCGGAAGAAATTGACAGGATGCTGACAGATATGGCACTTGGATACCATCTGGAGGCCAGAAATCTCGACATACAGATACCGGAAGAGGAAGAAGAACTGGAGCCGTACGTTTTTTCTGAGGCAGCCGCAAACAAACTGGAAAATGACAGTGGATATGAGAGTATTTCCGGTGCTGCCGGTATGTACGATGTGGAAGCAATGATGGAAGAAAAATCAATGCTTTCGGAAGATGCCAAAGATACGCAGGAAGAAGAGACAGAGGCAATAGAAGAGGATACGCTTACGTTCGGTATCCATACCGCCCAAATCAGTATGCAGCTTTCGGGTTCCGAGGAAAATCTGAAAGCCATGCTGGAAAATCTTTTAAAAAAGAATAAATCTCTTCGCCTGACCGGATATTCCTTTGATAGGAA
>JALEIY010000086.1 GCA_022769785.1 Eubacterium sp. | reverse complement strand
CAAGAACATTTCCGAAAGAGCATTGGGAACCTTGTACGGAAAAGAACATCTCACGCAGCTTTTTGAAGAAAATAAGAAACGTGAGACCGCAAAAAGCAAACATCAAAAAGAAGTTCCTGTTTCCAGTGTTCCTCAATCAGTCACTCCAGAGCCTCCATCAATGTCCGAAAAATACCCAGCCGGTTCCTACGACATACCTGATATTCTGTTCATAAAATCCGACTTACATCTTGTTATTGATTTACAGACTTGTGTTAAGGCACAGCAGAGCAGAGCCTATGCCAGAAAAGTCAAAATATCGAATCTGCAGGAAATGGCTAAGACAATCGCTTATGTACAGGAACATGGATACGATAGTCGTGAAAATCTTCTGGACACTTACGATGATATTACTGCCCGGTATAATGATGCCAGAAAAACACTTCGTGCCACTGAGAGCAAATTAAAGCTTTTGAATGAGGAGATTCATTACATCGGTCAGTATCATGCGAACAAAGGTGTATTCGCTCAAATGATGAAATCCAGAAACAAGAAAAAGTTTCAGCAAGAACATACCGCAGAACTGGCATTATATGATTCTGCAGTTAAATATCTGAAGGATAAATATCCAGATAAGAAAATTCCGTCCATAAAATCATTGAAGGAAGAAAAAGAAAAGCTGATGACACAGAAACTTGCCCAAACAGACACCTACAATTATTTCAAAGAATACCAGAAAGAGCTTCGTACAGTAACTAAGAACGTGGACTCCATTTTGGGTACTCCTGTCACAAGACAAGCAGAAAAAGAAAAAGCATCGGATATTTCAAAATGACAATATCCAATGCTATGAATATATGATAAAATATCGGGTGTATAATTTTGGAAAACAAAAATCAAAAACAAAGGAAGTGAAAATAATGCATCCAATATCCATCGAAAAATTTGCCGACATGACAATCAAATCCAATAAAGATATGAATAAAAAGAAACTGATTAAAGCTCTCAGACAAACTCTGGAAGAAAAGAATAATGGAGCAAAATGTATTGTCTGTGGTTCCCCTATCTGGGCTGCCGGAAGTGCTATTACAGGAACCAATATGTGTTTTTCATGTACTACACTCGAAACAGATGACAGCGATGATTATGAAATATACTAAAATCCTATTCCCCACTCTGCTAAGTGAGTGGGGATTTATTCTCCTCTTTGTCAAATTCCTCAATATATTTTTTTAATTCCTCAACATCTTCTTCTGTCAGAAGAGGTTCTGAAATAAAAAACAGATCAGAAGGCATCAATCCTCCGAACAAAAGTTGCATTCCCTGAAGGAGCATTCCTGCAATAAAAAATCCTATGCATAAACTTCCTGTAACTGTTCCGTTCAATATTCTCTCCGGAATAAATAATGGACATAAAAAGAAAACTAGTGCAACACAATATGCTCCAATTGATAACTTTGTGAAAATCAAATTTTTTCTTATTTTTTCTCTCAATAAAATCCCTCCTCTACTACAAAATTATTTGCTCATCATCCACGTACAAACAATAATGTTCAACATCATCCCTGATATTATATCCAGCATTCCATTCATCCGGCTGAAAACGGATTTGCAATACTGGTTCAGTTTTTCCAATATCGTCCTTCCTCAAATACACATCAATATCAAGACTCCCCGGATAACCTTTCAGGTCAGTAGAAAATATCATGCTCTTAAACGAATTGTTTCTACACATCTCAATTACATTTTTTGCAAAATCTTCTTTGTCTGATATACCCCGGCTGTTCGCAACAATCATTAGGTGATAGTCATTATTTGAAGAAAAACTGGAAACCATATCTGGTACACCTGTATACTCTACTTTTTCCTTACGATAAACGATCACACCCACAATGATTAGAAGAACAGCCAGAACCATTAATGTTCTGACAACCCAAAAATCCCTGTATTTCGTTCTCATTATTATCCCCTTCCTTGCGAGGGTTCCGATTGTGGAACCTTTGTTACTATCTATCATAACTCTATAATAAAGGAAAAACAACGAAAAGGTGCGGATACTTTGATAAAATATGATAAACTATGGGAAACCATGAAAAAGAAGGGTATCACGAAATATACTCTTCACAAGAAATACAATATAAGCAAGGCACAGTTGTTCCGGTTACAACATAATGAAGGCGTCAGCATGAATACCATTAACACCCTGTGCAACATCCTTGACTGTAATATTGAAGACATTGCAACACATTACAAAGACTAACGCAAGCAGAGTTTTATAACGGATATAATTTCTGCCTGCGTTTTTTATTTCAATACGGACTTTGTCCCAAAAATGGGAAAAAGTCTTTTTTCAATTACAAAAAAAATCAGGTCCCTTATCATATGTGATTAAGGAACCTGATCATCATCATTTACGGTTACGCTCCATTGTCATTTCCCGTTCACGTTTCCCATATCGCTTTTCCAATTCATCTTGTTTCTGATGAAGCAATTTTAATACAGAAGGTCTTTTTTTCGGATCAGTGACCTTTGGCTTCTTCTTTTGGTTATTGATACGACCATCAATCATATTATAGTTTTGCTCTTCGCTGATTTCAGCACTTCGAAGATATTCCCCGTTCTCATAATACTTCTGATATATCTCCAAGGGTGGTTTCTCTGGAATCCTCGGTTGTCTTTCCGGTGGGTAAAGATACTCCCGAATCTGTTGTATAGCTTTTTCATCAAACCCCTCCGTACAGTCATCGGTTACAAATTTCCCGTCGGAATCAATAATTACTGCGGCAGCATTTCTTCCATATTGTTCGCTTTCCATCATAAAGAATTGTTTCCCGTCAATGATTATCTCATCGGTTGCCACCCAGCTTCCTTTGCATCCTTCAATCGGATAGTCCCTTGTT
>JALEIY010000084.1 GCA_022769785.1 Eubacterium sp. | reverse complement strand
TCTTTCGTCCAGTTCCTCCTTAATTGTGGAAACTGCCCGTTCAATCTGTTCCTGCGGCACCACATAATGAGAAGCCGGAAAAATAGCTGCAAAGTTAAGCTTTGCCTTAATCTCACCGGTAAGAATATCCACCTGCATAATCCGGTCAATCTCGTCCCCGAAAAACTCAATCCGAAGCGCATCCTCAAATGTAGACACCGGAACAATCTCCAGCACATCGCCTCTCACACGGAAGCTTCCCCGCTTAAAATCCATCTCATTTCTTACATATTGAATATCAATCAGGCGGCGCACCACCTCATCCCGGTCAATAATCATGCCCGGCCTTAGAGAAAGCATCATCTCTTCATAGTCCTTTTTACTTCCGATACCGTAAATGCACGAAACGGAAGACACCACAATGACATCCTTCCGCTCAATCAAAGCTGCTGTCGCACTGTGGCGCAGTTTATCAATTTCGTCGTTAATCGAAGAGTCCTTCTCGATATAAGTATCCGTGGACGGCACATAAGCCTCCGGCTGATAATAATCATAGTAGCTTACAAAATACTCCACGGCATTCTCCGGAAAAAACTCCTTAAACTCGCTGTAAAGCTGCGCCGCCAGAGTTTTATTGTGGGCAAGAACCAGGGTCGGCTTGTTCAGCCGCTCAATGACATTCGCCATGGTAAAGGTCTTGCCGGAGCCGGTCACACCAAGCAGTGTCTGAAACTGATTCCCCTCCTGAAATCCCGTAACCAGTTCTTTGATTGCCTGCGGCTGGTCTCCGGTAGGTTTATATTCCGATACTAATTTAAAATGATCCATACTATATCCCTTTATAAAAATCTGTAATAAACATTTCCTCTTTTCGCATTATACCAGAACAAATAAAAAAAGTACAGTCATATTCGAACTTTTGTTCTGATTATTTTGCCGGTACTTTCTTTTTAAACTTATTAGCACTCATTTTAAATGAGTGCTAATTTTTTCTTGACATTCGTTTTTTTTGGTATTACTATATTATCTAAAGTTATCACATTTTATCCGTTCTGTTTTTTCGGAACGGCTGCATTTATATGAAAAAGGAGATGTTATCATGGCAAGACAGGGAAGTTTATCAATTAACAGTGAAAATATTTTCCCGATTATCAAAAAATGGCTTTATTCCGACCACGATATTTTTATTCGTGAGCTGGTCAGCAACGGCTGTGATGCCGTTACTAAACTAAAAAAATTATCCGGTATGGGCGAATTTGACGAACCGGAAGGTACTAAGTATCGGGTAGACGTTCTCGTCAGCCCGGAAGACAAAACCATTAAATTTATCGATAATGGTATCGGTATGACGGAAGACGAAGTAAATGAATACATTAACCAGATTGCCTTTTCCGGTGCGGAAGCATTTCTTGCCCAATACAAGGACAAAACAAATGAAGACCAGATTATCGGTCATTTCGGTCTTGGTTTCTATTCCGCATTTATGGTTGCCGATAAAGTAACCATCGATACCCTTTCTTATAAGGAAAACGCAGTTCCTGTTCACTGGGAATGCGACGGCGGAACCGAGTTTTCCATGGAAGACGGCGACCGTATGGAACGTGGTACAGAGATTACTCTTTATCTTAACGAAGATAGCTTTGAATTTTCCAACGAATACCGTGTAAGAGAGGTTCTTGAAAAATACTGTTCTTTTATGCCGGTTGAGATTTACTTCACCAACGAAGACGCCGAAGAGCCGGAAAAAGAAGACATTCCGGATGTAGTCGATGTGGATACCGAAGAAGCAGAAAAAGAAGAATCCGTTGAAGAAGGGGAAGACCATGAAGTCAGCCTTGACGAGGATGACGAGGAAGAGGAAGAAGACAACAGTCCAAAAACGGTCAATGAGATTCACCCTCTCTGGACCAAACATCCAAATGACTGTACAGAAGAAGAATATAAAGAATTTTACCGCAATACCTTCCATGACTACAGAGAGCCTTTATTCTGGATTCATTTGAATATGGATTATCCATTTAACCTGAAGGGTATTTTATACTTCCCGAAAATCAACACCCAGTACGATACCATTGAGGGAACCATCAAGCTGTATAATAACCAGGTATTTATCGCTGACAATATTAAAGAAGTCATTCCGGAATATCTGCTGTTATTAAAGGGATGTATCGATTGTCCTGACCTTCCTCTGAACGTTTCCAGAAGTGCTCTTCAGAACGACGGATTCGTGAAGAAGATTTCCAATTATATCACCAAGAAGGTGGCAGAGAAATTATCCGGTATGTGTAAAACAGACAGAGAAAATTACGAAAAATACTGGGATGATATCAGCCCATTTATTAAGTTCGGCTGCATCCGTGACGAGAAATTCAACGATAAGATGACAGACTATATCATCTTCAAAAATATGGAAGGAAAATATATTACTCTTCCGGAATATCTCGAAGCAGGCAAAGAATCCTACGAGAATAAAGTCTTCTATATTACAGATGAAGTTGCACAGTCCCAGTATATCAATATGTTCAAGGAACAGAATATGGATGCGGTTTATCTCACCCATAATATTGACAACACCTTTATTACCCATCTTGAACAGAAGAATCCGGATGTGAAATTCCTTCGTATTGACTCTGACTTGACGGAGAACTTCAAAGAAGAGCTCTCGGAAGAGGAAAGCAAGGAAATCACCGAAAAACTCGCTGAGATTTTCAAAAAAGCTACAGGCAAAGAAGCGCTGATTCTGAAAGTGGAAAAATTAAAGAACGCAGACATTCCTTCCATGATTACCGTATCAGAGCAGACCAGACGTATGGCTGAAATGATGGAAATGTACGGCATGAGCAACAGCATGACCGGCATGGGAGAACAGGGTGAAACTCTCGTCTTAAATCTTAACAACGAACTGGTTCAGTACGTTATGAACAATACGGAAGGTGAAAATACTGACATGATTTGTCAGCAGGTTTACGATCTTGCCAGACTGGCAAATCACCCGCTGAAACCGGAAGAAATGACACAGTTTGTTTCCCGTTCCAATAAGATTCTCAGCATTCTTACAAAATAAACATCGCATTGCAAACAGCAGGGGGCGCATTCATTGCAGCCCCCTCTTTTATTGCATAAAAAGCCGCCAAAGATATATCTATGCTGCTTTGTTCCAATATAAAAGCTGCCGTTTGGGGCATCCACTTCTATAGAAATGTTTTGTCCCAAGCGACAGCTTTTCTAATCATTGGTCTGTTTAATTGTTAAAGAAATAATCGAAAGGATCGGAATATCTGCCATTTCCGTTGCCGTTATAGTAGTAATCATATGGACTGTTGCCATTATTATCGTCGTTATTCTGACGGCCTTCTGTGGAATCGTCTACATTCTGGGATGCATCCTCATAATCACTGGCTTTTCCAAGGGTTACCTCAATCTCTTTTTCCTCATACTCTCCGTTCTGATTTGCCCGTTTTACCGTAATTTTAACTTTGGTATTGGCTTT
This sequence comes from Eubacterium sp., assembly GCA_022769785.1. Taxonomy (GTDB): domain Bacteria; phylum Bacillota; class Clostridia; order Lachnospirales; family Lachnospiraceae; genus Anaerobutyricum. The sequence goes on along the minus strand of JALEIY010000084.1, from coordinate 10,104 downwards.
TTTGATAGAGAGCTTTTCTTTCAGTCCATCCATTGTGGAAACCTTATTTCCCTCAAATCCGGTGATAATATCTCCTGCGCTGATTCCTGCTTTTTCAGCCGGCGAATCGGTGATTACCTGAGAAACATAAATACCGCTCGGCATTCCAAGGGCCTGAGAGTAAGAAGAATCAATTGTTTTACCGACAATACCCAGATAAGCAGCTTCTTTATCAGAAATCGCTTCGGCATTCATCAAATCATTGAGGATTGTTTTCGCAGTGGAAATCGGAATGGCATATCCCATACCTTCCACAGAAGTATCTTCCAGCTTCGCATTATTAATGCCGACCACCTGTCCTTTCAGGTTAATCAGGATACCACCGCTGTTACCAGGATTAATGGCAGCATCGGTCTGCAGCAGTGTCATGGTGCCGTCGGTAAAGGATACTTCTCTATCCTTTGCGCTAACAACTCCGGTGGTAACGGACTGTCCGTATCCCAGTGCATTTCCAATAGCGATTACTGCTTCTCCTACCTTCAGACTGTCAGAGCTTCCCAGGGTTGCAACCTTTATCTTGGAAAATGTGTCTGCCGATACATCCTCTTTCTTTACAGAAATCACTGCCAAATCAGCATCAGAGTCTGTACCGACAATCTCTGCCGGTGCAGTAGTGTCGTCAGAAAATCCGACCGTCAGCGACGTTGCATCCTCTACTACATGATTGTTCGTGGCAATCATCAGTTTTTTATCATCATCCGCAATCAGAAATCCGGAACCGGCTCCCTGAGATTCTGTCGTTCCGAATCCGTAATATCCGGACACCTTAAAGGTTCCCGTAATGGAAACAACGGAAGGCATTACTTTTGCCACAATTTCTGAAACATCCTGGTCAGAAATGGCTCCGCCAGAACTATTGGAGCTGTCATTGCTGTCATTTGCATCCGTGGTTTCAATCCGCTGCGACGTAGCGGAAGATGGGAAAAATCTTTCTCTTACCAGGCCCACCCCGTTAAATGCAACTCCGGCAATCAGGCCAAAAACAAGAGCCGCACCGACAAATTTCACTGCCTTCGGAGCAAATCCACCGCCGCTTCGTTTTCTCTTTCTTTTTCCCGGCTCAGTACCATACGGTTCATATCCGTCATTCTCACTGCGATACCGCCCGCTGCCGGCATAGGAGTAATCATTATTGCTGCTTTCATATCGTCCGCTGCTTTCTCTGCTGTAACGGTATCTTCCATTCTCATTAATATCCGGTGCGCCGGAATCCTGTGAACTGCCGACATCTCCTGTTTCAACTGTTACACTGCTGTTTTCCGAATCATCATTTGTTCTGTATTCAAAGTCACTCATATTGCGAACCCCTTTCTTATCAAATATGGTCATCTTCCGGATAATTTCCTTCCGGAATTTGTATTATTATCTTAACAACGATGTGTGATGAAACTGTGTAATTTTCATGGCAAATGCGTGGATTTTTCCATGATTGTCCAATAAAAAAACAAGGTATTTCATCAAAAAACACAAAAAATCTATTGTGGAAATGCTTATAATATTGTATGATATATTAGAAAATTATCCCAGTGTAAATGCGCTTGATTTTCAGAAAATATATTGTATAATGAGCGGAAAGCAGGAAGAACTCCTCACTCTGTCCGCATTAATTTACACCAAAAGATCTTTCCCGAAAGGTTAGGTACCAGTTATGATTAAAGAAAACCAGAAATATTTCAATCGGCTTCATGTTATCATTGATGCAGTAATCATTTACTGCTCTTTTTGTCTGAGCTATGCAATCCGGTTTAAGCTGCCCTTTTCCGCATATATTTTTCCACGTATCGGGTATTACCGTGAGCTCTGGCAGTATCAGAACATTTTACTGGTGCTGGTGCCGGTCTACCTTATATTATATGCCAGGTTTAATCTTTACAAACCGAAACGCTACCAGAACAACACCGTAGAATATAAAAACCTGATTAAGGCCAATTCCTGCGCGATTATCTTTTTTCTTGGATATATTGTTTTTATGAAGATTGAGCACGTGCCGCGAAGCCTCATCATCCTGTTTTATGTCATCAGTATGATTGCCACATTGACCGAGCGCTTCATTATTAAAACGATTCTTCAGAGAACACGGCGCAGTGGACATAACCTGAAACATATTATCATCATCGGTTTCAGTGCCGCTGCCGAGGCGTACATTGACCGTATCAAAGCCAATCCGCAGTGGGGATACATGATTCACGGTATTTTTGACGACAATCTGAGTCTGGATTTTCAGTATAAAAACATTTACTGTATCGGGCGCATCCGTCAGCTGGAAAAGTACCTTCAGAAGACCTCTATGGACGAAGTTGCCATTACCTTAAGTCTTCGGGAGTATAACAAATTGGAAAGCATCGTTAATATGTGTGAAAAATCGGGCGTTCATACAAAGTTTATTCCGGATTATTACAAATTTATTCCAACCAATCCGGTGACCGAAGATTTAAACGGACTTCCGGTAATCAACATCCGAAATGTTCCACTGACCAATACGATTAACAAATTTATCAAACGAGCTATGGACCTGGTCGGTTCTATCGTGTGTATTATACTGTTTTCACCGGTCATGCTTGTGGTTGCCATTCTGGTGAAGAGAAGTTCTCCGGGGCCGATTATTTTCTGTCAGGAACGTGTGGGACTGCATAATAAACCATTTAAAATGTATAAGTTCCGCTCCATGGGGGTACAGCCACCTTCCAAAGAAGAAAAGGCATGGACTACTCATAATGACCCCCGGGTTACCCCAGTGGGTAAAATTATTCGAAAGACCAGTCTGGACGAGCTTCCACAGCTCTTTAATGTATTAAAAGGGGATATGAGTCTCATCGGTCCCCGTCCGGAACGTCCGCTTTTTGTGGAGAAGTTTAAAGAAGAGATTCCCCGTTACATGATTAAACACCAGGTTCGGCCGGGAATGACCGGTTGGGCGCAGGTTTGTGGTTTCCGTGGAGACACCTCCATTGAAGGCCGCATTGAACACGATATTTTTTACATTGAAAACTGGACATTGTCCTTTGACATCAAAATTCTTTTCCTGACCGTATTTAAGGGCTTTGTCAATAAAAATGCTTATTAAGGTACGAAAAGAGGGGATAAAATGAGCGAACAGCGTCATCACCATACATCAAATCACACCACCTATCGAAAACGTCCGGCCAAACCGGCCAAAACGCGTTCTGCAGATAATGACAGTACTCGTACGGTGGCAAATGACGATACCGTATTTACCGATTACCCGGATGCATCACGCAAAAAAAGAGAAATGCCGCATTCCGGTTATCCGGAACATAAAAAAAAGAAACCAATACCACCCCGCCGCAGGCGTCATCCGGTTCGCAATTTCCTGATTGCACTCATCCTGATTCTTGCTGTCATCGGGATTATTCTTACCGTTTCTCTCCGTTCTGTCTTCCGTAAAATCGAAGGCGTTGAACTGGACAGCGAACAGATTATCATCAATGATTCGGTAACCGCACAGGATAAAAATATCAATGACTATATCAATATTGCCCTTTTCGGTGTGGATAATCAGGATAATGTCATTGGCGATACCGGTTCAAGAACAGACTGTATCATTGTTGCAAGCATTAAAAAATCCAGCAAAAAGGTAAAGCTGATGTCTATTTACAGAGATACTTATGTGAGCATTAACGGACAGTATGATAAGATTAACGCCGCATACTCCTATGGCGGTCCGGAGCTGGCTATCAGCACCATAAACCGCAATCTGGATTTAAATATCACCGATTTTGCCACGGTAAACTTTAAGGCTCTCGCGGATGCTGTTGATATTCTCGGTGGAATTCCTCTGACCATTCAGAGCGAAAAAGAACTGAAAAACCTCAATGATTACATTGGAAATATGAATAAAATTAACGGCGGCAATTCGCCGAAGTTTGACAGTACCGGAACCTTTACCTTTGATGGTAATCAGGCAGTTGCCTATTCCCGTATCCGTTATATGGAAGGCGGCGACCATGCCCGTGCCAGTCACCAGCGTCTCGTGGTGGAAGGCATTATGAAACAGGCCAAGAAGAAGCCCTGGAAGCTGAAGGCTCTGGTTGATAAGGTGATTCCACAATGCAAAACCAGCCTTTCCACAAAGGAAATGTCCCAGATGGCTCTCAGTCTTCCACGGTACGATATTGCAGATTCGCAGGCTTATCCATTCGACTCTTTTGATGAGAAATACAATGGTATTTATTACGGATTTCCGACTACGGCCACCAGCAATACCATCAAAGCCCATGAATATCTCTTTGGCACAAAAAACTATGAACCAACCGAAGAACAGCAGAAAATCAGCGCTAAAATCGAAGCTGTAGTTTCTGATTTAGGATATTAATTCAGATATTAATTCGGATATTAATTCCATAAAAAACTGCCGTCCCACTACTGGAAACGGCAGTTTTTTGTTGCATTTTTATTCTTCAAAATGATTATATTTCGGTGTTCCCTGAATCTGACAGGAAGCCTTCATTGGTCTTCGGTTTTTGTACATATGCACATCGATTAAAAGTGTTTCTCCATCTTCCACCATCTCTGCAATATCTTCCTGTGTCAGCTCAACCATATCTTCACTGATCATATCCGCATATTGCAGTTCCAGATAGACATCGCACATATTTCCAAGAGATTCATGATACTCTCTCTCCTCCGGATACATTTCTTCTTCGCTCTCCGCCTGTGCGTATCCGTAAGACATGATAATCGGGATACCCAGTTCTCTGGCCAGCTTCCGGATTCCTTCCATCAAAGGCTTCATATCTTCGGAATCTTCGGTAGAAAGAATATTTTCAATATTATCAATGAAAACGGCAGGTTTATGTGCACCATCGCGAACAATTGAACGAATCAGTTCCGCGAGAATCGTACCTGCGGATTCTTCCTCCATGGATTCCACATATTCTGTTACTGCTTCCTGGTCAAGAATATACAGATGCTCGCTGATTCTTCCTCTGTACCAGTTCAGTTCATCCTTTAAGGAGGCCAGATCTGCGCCATCCTCGCCGGTCATAATCGACATGACGGAAACTGCTTTCTCCAAATCTCCCTGATGAATTTCATAACTCAGCCTGGAAATGGTATCCACCATCAAATCATATCTTGAGAGTTCCGTAGAGATATAAAGTACATCAATGCCTCCCTCTGCGGCACGGTCGGCAATCTGCTGCATAAAGCTGTTTTTCAAATACTGCGGCTGTGCATCAATAAAGTAGCTTCCTTTATGAAGGCCATACCGAAGCATTGCATCCAGCTTTTTAAATCCTGTACTCAGACGGCGATTTTCCTGAGTATCGGCAATATATTCCTCAAACTGATTCATAAAGCTGGCGGAGTTTTTCAGAAGGAACGGCTTTCGAAGGGAAACCTGATATCCCTTTTCTTCTGCGGTACCGGAAACCTCCTGCTTTTCTGTCTGAACCTTTGATTCTTCTTTGACAGCCGCTCCGCGTTCTTTCTTACGAACCACCTTTTTCTTTCTCCGGCTTCCTCCGACTGTGCGGGCAGCACCTTTTTCTGCTTTGGCTGCCTTTACGGTTTCGGATACCACCTCTGGTTCTTCCTCCTCCGGCGAATCAGGATGAAGCGGTTCCAGTTCTTTTTCAAAAGGATATTCCAGAGTTTCCAAAGGGATTTCCTTCTCATCTTCTTTGTCCGATTCTTCCAGGGCTTCCTCGTCCTCGGCAGAGGATTCTTCACTCTCGTCAGAAAGTTCTTCCTCTTCTTCTTCCAGGACATCTCCTTCTGTTTCTTCGTCCAGAGCCTCTTCCTCTTCCGGCGAATCCGTTTCCTCTTCCTCGAAGAAATCTTCGTCCAGAGCCATTTCCAGTTCTTTTTCCAGTGCGTCCTCATCCAGCCCGCTTAAATCACTCAAATCGTCAGAATCCAGTGCGGAAACCACGGCTTTTTTCTTTTTACCGCCCTCCTGCTCTTTCAGCCACGCTTCAAGGACTGCCTCTGAACCGGCAAGCTCCAGAAGAATCATCCGTTTTGCCCGCTCAAACACTTCGCCTTCCAGCCCCAGTGTTTCCAGATTGGCGATTGCCTCATCAATCTCCGCCTGGGTATGTTCTCCAAGAACCATCTCATCCGGATCCACATATTCGTATTCGTCATCGTCGTCTTCCGGCTCTGCGGATAATACTTTTTCTTCTTCTGACGGAGCAGGCTGTTCGGCTTCGGCTTCTTCGGCTTCTTCTTTCTTTTGCGGCTCCGAATTATCCTTTTCGGCTTCTTTTTCCTCAGCGTTTTCCGGATTTTCTTTTCCGGATTCTTCTCCTTCTTCCTCGTCATCCGAAGCAAATTCAAGATCATCCAGATTCAGATCGTCATCGGTAAGCTCCAGGGAATCCTCGTCCTTTTGCTGTGCCGCTTTTGCCGCCTGATCCCTTGCCATCGCTTCTTTTGCCAGTTCAACGGCTGATTTGGTCTCCCGTTCCTCCACCGGCTCCGGTTTTGCAGCTTTTTGTGCTGCCTTCGCCAGTTCCACTGCGGAAAGACCTTTCTGCGGTGTTTCCGGCTCCTGTACCGGGGTATGTTCCGGGTCGTATTTTGTGGTATCTCGCTGAGTATTGGCTTCTATCACCTGTTCCATCAGATCCTCCACCGCATCCTGCGATACCGGCTGTCCGCTTCCCGCCATCATCTTCTTAATATTTTCAAAAATAGCCTCATTGAGACCTTCCATATCTTCATTTTCATTATCTGCCAGAATCATATCAGAATTTTCCCGGATGACTTCCTGACTGAGCTGCCGGAGCATTTCTTCCGTAAATACCGGAGCATCGGCAGCCGCCGGACTTTCCGCTTCTTCCGAAGCCGGCTTTTCCCGAAGCTCTGCCGGGATATATTCTTCCGGCACGGTCGCATCCACTTTATCCGGATCCACACCGGCCTCAATCTGTTTCTCAATGGCAATCTGACGTTCTATCTCCAGCTTTTCTTCCGGAGAAAGGTCTTCATAATCCTCAAAAGAAACCAGTTCGTCACTGTTTTTTTCCATATAGCGCAGAATCTCCTGTTGATGAAGGGCAAACTTCATCGGGTCCTGCCCTCTTTTCCTTGCCTCTTCCATCAGCTGTTCTGCTTTCTTTTCAATCTCCAGCTTCATTTTATCTTCCTCCTGAGAGCGTGCAATGGCTTCCGCTGCAAGCTGAGAGGCCGATTTTGTGGAAGGCATCTCCACCGGTTTTGGAACATACGGCTCCTTCTGGTGTGCTGATTCATCCTTATCAATGGCTGCCTGCGCCAGTTCCCAGGCGGAAAGAGGACGGGAGGCTTCCTTCTCGGCTTCCTGCTTCTCCTCTTCCAGCTGCTCCGTAAATGTCTTTTCCCTTCCATACCGAATCTGGGAACGGTCAAACGGATATTCTACCTTTGGATCCTGAAATCCCATCATCTGCATGAGGTTGTTGTAAATCATATCATTAAGGTCCGCTGCTTCTGCAGCATCAAAGTCTTCTTCCTGTGAATCTTCTTCATCCGCAGTCTGCTGTCCGCCCTGAGACGATGCCGCGGAAACTTCCTGTGTATTCCGGGAGGATTCCTCCGTGCTCGAAGAAGCCGGAGCTGTATTCTGTCCTCCGGTATTCGCATCACTGCGTCCGCTGAAACCATTTTTCAGTCTGGCTTCTATCATGCTGACTGCCGAAGCGGCTCTTTCTGTATCATCCATCTGCTCAAAGGTCTTTGGAGGAAACAGATCCGGTGCGAGAGACTCCACCATCTTCTGAATGGACTCCATCATCTTTGTCTCTTCCTCTGCCTCGTCCGGACGTCCCATTACTCCCATGGCCATATCCACAATATCATCCATGTCAAAAGGAGCGGAATCTGTTCCCTCTGCTGCTGAATGCTGTGCTCTTACGACATCCAGTATTGTTTTAATAATGTCTTCCATCTTATCCTGCCCTCCGTGTACTTTTAATTTTTATTTTACCACTTTTATGATATTTTTACAAACATCCTTTGCCTTTTCTTTCACTTTCTGTCATAATTATAGTATTTCTGTATGACAGGAACCAAAATACTTTTAATGATTCGCAATAGAAAAAGGAGACCTGATTTTATGAAAACATATATTGATTTGCATCTTCATTCTACCGCCTCCGACGGAACTCTTTCTCCTTCTGAGATTGTCGCGCATTCTGCCTCCGTAATCAAAAAAACTTCTTCCCCGGTTGTCATTGCCCTGACTGACCATGATACCGTCTCCGGCATTCCTTCTTTTCTGGAGACCGCCGGCAAATACGGCGAATTGCTGAAGGCCATCGGTGGAGTGGAAATCTCCTCCGATTATCACGGGACAGAGATTCATATTCTTGGATATGGCATTGACCCCAAAAATGAAAAACTCTTATCCCGGCTGGAAATGTTCCGGAAAAGCCGCGATGAAAGAAATACCCGTATCATCGAAAAACTACAGCTTGCCGGCATGGATATTTCGCTTTCGGATCTTCCATGCGCCAACCCCGGCGAAACCGTCGCAAGGCCTCATATCGCCCGGGCACTTCTGAAAAAAAATTATGTTTCCTCCGTCAAAGAAGCTTTTGAGCTCTATCTTGGCGAAGGAAAACCCTGTTTTGTTCCCCGCATTTTGCCCGATGTCAAAGAAGCGGTCTCTCTGATTCAGGAAAGCGGCGGTATTGCCGTTCTGGCTCACCTCATGCTTTACAAATCCCTGAACGCAGCCCAAAAATCTGCTCTGGTTGCAGAGCTGAAAGAGGCGGGGCTTTCCGGAATCGAAACCTATTACAGTACCTACACTCCTGTGGAAGAAGCCTATGTGGAAAGTCTCGCCAAAAAATATGGTCTGATTCTGACCGGAGGAACCGATTTTCACGGGCAGACAAAACCGGAGATTTCTCTGTTTTCGGGCAAAGGAAATCTGGAGATTCCCGATTGGATTCTCCCGGAATTTTTTGCAGCATTAAATTAAAACGAACAGGGATTGCATGGACAGGATTTCTGACCAATATTACCGGTCGAATCCTGTCGGCAAAATTCCTGTCCGTTTTTGCACTTTTTATGAAAGAATGGTTCCTCCTCCCACAACATGGTCTCCCCGGTAAAGTACTACCGCCTGTCCTTTGGTGACCGCCCGCTGCGGCTCAAGGAAGTGTATCTGTACCCTTCCATCCTCCAGAATCGTCGCCGTTGCTTCTTTTTCCGCCTGGTGGTACCGGATTCTGGCTTTTACCACTTCTCCCGGCTCTGTTTTTTCAATCCAGTTAAAATCGCCGGCAATCAAGTCTGTCCGAAACAGCTCTTCATGAAGTCCCAGAACCACCTGATTTTGCTCCGGTCTTATCTCTGTCACATAGAGCGGCTGTGGTGCCGAAATTCCCAGGCCTTTTCTCTGCCCAATGGTATAACAGTAATATCCTCTGTGCTGTCCTAAGACATTTCCATCCTTATCCACAAAATCTCCGGGTACACTCTTTTTTCCGGTCATTTCTTCAATAAATCTTCGATAATCGCCATCAGGAATAAAGCAGATATCCTGACTGTCTTTTTTCTCCGCATTAAAAAATCCCTGCTCTGCGGCAATCCGCCGGATTTCATCCTTGCTGTAGTCTCCCAGTGGAAAACAGGTATGGGAAAGCTGCTCCTGCGTCAGCGAATATAACACATAACTCTGATCCTTTGAGGCATCGGTTCCCTTTAACAAATGACAGCCGGATTCATCCTCTGTAATCCGAACATAATGACCGGTCACAATAACATCGCACATCAGCTCCTTCGCTTTCCGGTAAAGATGCTCAAACTTCAGATGCCGGTTACACTCAATGCATGGATTGGGTGTCATTCCGTTCTGATAGGATTGTACAAACGGGTCCATCACCTTTTCTTTAAAATCTTCCTTAAAATTAAACACATAGTACGGTATGCCAATTTTATATGCCACACTTCTGGCATCCTCCACATCACTGAGGCTGCAGCAGCTTTTTTCTTTCTCCATACCGATATCATCATTATCATAAAGCTTCATTGTAACGCCAATGCAGTCATAGCCTGCTTCTTTCATCAGATATGCTGCCACGGAAGAATCCACACCGCCGCTCATGGCAATCA
>JALEIY010000027.1 GCA_022769785.1 Eubacterium sp. | reverse complement strand
AGAATTCAGTACATTTCCGGCTCCGCTCATGACATTTTTAAAAATATGCTGGAAATCAATGTTTTCCAGTCGGATGGCAGAGAGCTGTTTTGTAATCCAGGTTGTGTCAATTCCGTAGGCCGACAGGGTGGAAAGCCATACCGGACTTTTTTCTTCTATTACAAGGTACACGCTTTTTATAGAAGAAACCAGCTCCGGAATTACCATGGTTGCGACCAGAATGATAATAAAAATAATGACACCAAGGGTTGACAGAAGACTCAGTCCCCGAATGGCACCCTCCCGTGGATTGACGGAAATCTTCTTAAAAAACTTCCGGTAAAGATTTTCAAATCCGGTAAAAGGAACATTTAGTATAAAGGCAACAATCAGGCCGACGATAACCGGAAGAAAAATCCTTCCGACTTTTTGAATGTATACACATACCAGATGAAAATTCATCAGACCGGCAAACAAGGTTACACCGAAAGCAATCAGGATCAGATTTTGTTTCATTTTTTTATCCATTAAGAACTCCTCCTCTGACTTAAGGATGAACATAATAAATTTGATACGGCTGTTTGACAATTATCAGAGTCAGTGATACAGTAATTGTTTATAAACAGCCGTTTTGTTGAACACAGTGTAACATCTGTATAAAAGAAAGTCAATGAAAGGCCGGCTGTGTATGTTGTAAGGAGGATAAGTTATGCTTTATTCATTTATCATATGTTTAATTTCCGGTATCGGCGCCGGCGTCGGAACCGGGTTTGCCGGTATGAGTGCTGCGGCGGTCATCAGTCCCATGCTGATTGCGTTTTTGCATATGCCGGCGTATGAGGCTGTGGGAATTGCCCTTGCCAGCGATGTGCTTGCCAGTGCCGTGAGTGCCTGGACTTACGGCAAAAATAAGAATCTGGATATTCGAAACGGAATCGTTATGATGCTCTCGGTACTCTGTTTTACCTTTGTAGGCAGTTATGTGGCCAGTCGTGTGCCAAATACTACCATGGGTTCTTTTTCGGTTTTCATGACATTTTTACTGGGTGTGAAATTTATTGTAAAGCCGGTAATGACTACGAAGGAGTCCATGGCAGCGGTAAGTCCCCGCAAAAGGTTTGTTCAGTCCCTTCTTTGTGGTATGGGTATTGGCTTTATCTGCGGCTTTGTAGGAGCTGGTGGCGGTATGATGATGCTGCTCATTCTTACCAGTGTTCTGGGATATGAGTTAAAAACCGCAGTGGGAACCAGTGTATTTATTATGGCGTTTACTGCCTTTACCGGAGCCATGAGCCATTTTGCGATTGGGGGAATGCCGGACATTTTCTGCCTGGCAGTTTGTGTTTTATCAACGCTGTTCTGGGCCAGAGTGGCTGCCCGTTTTGCAAATAAAGCGGATGCTGCGACATTAAACCGCGCCACCGGAGTGGTTCTGGTTATCCTTGGACTGGCAATAATGGTTGTGAAATTCCTCGGGATATAGTATAATATCCGTTAAAGGCCGGAGAGGGATGAAGTTATCCGGCATATTTACGAGAAAATGCTATGAAAGAAAAGGATGTTTAATAAGATGGAAAAGATTATATTAACAGGTGACAGACCGACAGGACGGCTTCATGTAGGCCATTATGTAGGCTCTCTTCGTCGGAGAGTGGAGCTCCAGAATTCCGGAGAGTTTGATAAGATTTTTATTATGATTGCGGATGCGCAGGCATTGACAGATAATGCGGATACTCCGGAGAAGGTCAGACAGAACATTATGGAAGTGGCTCTTGACTATCTTTCCTGCGGACTGGATCCGACAAAGTCCACGCTGTTTATTCAGTCCATGGTACCGGAGCTTACAGAACTGACATTTTACTATTCTAATCTGGTGACCGTTTCCCGTCTGCAGAGAAATCCAACGGTAAAATCAGAGATTAAGATGCGTAATTTTGAAGCCAGCATTCCAGTGGGATTTTTTACCTATCCAATCAGTCAGGCAGCAGATATCACTGCATTTAAGGCAACGACCGTACCGGTAGGTGAGGACCAGATGCCGATGCTGGAACAGTGCAGAGAGATTGTTCATAAATTTAACTCTGTATACGGAGAGACGCTGGTAATGCCGCAGATTCTTCTTCCGGATAATAAAGCCTGTCTCCGTCTGCCGGGTATCGACGGTAAGGCGAAGATGAGTAAATCCCTTGGTAACTGTATCTACCTTTCCGATACCGAGCAGGAGATTAAGAAAAAAGTTATGTCCATGTTTACTGACCCGAATCATCTTCGGGTGGAAGACCCGGGACAGGTGGAAGGCAATCCGGTATTTATTTATCTGGATGCATTCAGCAGACCGGAGCATTTTGCAGAGTTCTGGCCGGAATACGCCAACCTTCAGGAAGTGAAAGACCACTATACCCGCGGCGGCCTGGGTGATGTTAAGGTGAAGAAGTTCTTAAATAAGGTTCTTCAGGCAGAGCTTGCCCCGATTCGTGAGAGAAGAAAACAGTGGGAAAAAGATATTCCAGCCGTTTACGAGATTTTGAAAGAAGGCAGCCGGGTGGCTCAGGAAACCGCAGCCGAGACCTTAAAAGAAGTAAAGGCGGCCATGCGTATCAATTATTTCGACAATGACGATATGATTCGCGAACAGATGGAAAAATATAAATAAATATTATAAAAGGTAATAGCCCCGCCGGGAAGTCTGAGTTGATTTTCCGGCGGTTTTTCTATGTGAATAATATTTCACAAAATCTGGTTGACTTTTACAGGAAAATGTATATAATCAATAATACGTGTTGAATTGTTTGAGATTGAACAATTTAATATAAAACAGTTTAATATAAAACAGTTCACTGGACAAATTGGTACTGAACTGTCACAGGAGAAGGTACAGGAGGATAAAGTGAAGGGGAAAGAAACAGTTGGTTTTATGATAAAAACTCTGAGTGGGATGCTGCTTAGATGTCAGATGAATTTCCTGAAAGAAACCGGGCATGAGAAGCTGCCGCATATGCACGGCTGGGTTATCGGCTTTCTTTACGATAATCAGGATAAGGAGATTTGTCAGAGAGATCTGGAGGTTGAGTTCTCCATAGCCAGGTCTACCGTAACCAGTATTGTGAAACAGATGGAAAAAAATGGATATATTACCCGGGTGGGAGTGGACAGAGACTCCCGGTTAAAGCAGTTGAAACTCACGAAAAAGGGAGAGGAATGTCATCAGACCGTGATAAAAAATATCCGTCAGATTGAAGAAATGATTTGTCAGGATATTGAACCGGAGCAGCTTGAGATTTTTCTGGAGGTTGCCCGGCAGATTCGTCGGAATCTGATAAAGAATCAGGGAGATGCAGAGTGCTGTTCGTGTATGTCGGCGGACTCTGTGGAACTGTAAATCAGAAAGGAGTGTTATTATGTTAAAAACCCTTGCGGGACAGATAAAAGAGTATAAAAAAGACTCCATACTTACCCCGGTCTTTATGATTCTGGAGGTTATTATGGAGATGATTATCCCTTTATTTATGTCCAGTATTATTGATGAAGGGGTGGAAAAAGGAGATATTTCCCATATTTATGTGATGGGTATCTGCATGATTATTACAGCCTGTTTCGGGCTTTTTTGCGGTGTGATGGGAGGAAAATTCGGTGCCAGAGCCTCGACCGGCTTTGCAAAGAATTTAAGAAAGGCGATGTTTGAGAACATTCAGACCTTTTCCTTTTCCAATATCGATAAATTCAGCACGGCCAGTCTGGTGACCAGGATGACCACGGATGTGACCAACCTGCAGAACGCTTATCAGATGCTGCTTCGAATGTGTGTAAGAGCACCGTTCAGCCTTGTGATTGCCATGTTTATGTCCTTCACGGTTAATGTAAAGCTGGCTTCGATTTATCTGGTGGCTGTGTTAGCTCTTGGAGTGGTTCTTGCTTTTATCATATCGATTGCCATGAAGTCCTTCAAAAAAATGTTTCACAAATACGATGAAATTAACGCCAGTGTGCAGGAGGATGTTTCTGCCATTCGCGTAGTAAAGGCCTTTGTGAGAGAAGATTATGAAAAGGAACGTTTTTCCCGGGCCAACGAGGGTCTTTACCGTCTGGCGGTCAAAGCGGAACGGGCAGTTTCCTTTAATATGCCAGTTATGATGTTTACAGTATATTCCTGCATTCTCGGTATCAGCTGGCTTGGTGCGAAAATGATTGTTCAGTCGGTTCTTACCACGGGAGAGCTGATGATGCTTCTTACATACTGTATGAACATTTTAATGAGTCTGATGATGCTTTCCATGGTATTTGTGATGCTTTCCATGAGTATGGCAAGCGCAGAAAGGGTATCAGAGGTTCTGAATGAAAAGGCAGATATTGTGAATCCGGAGAATCCGGTATACGAGGTCAGTGACGGCAGCATTGAGTTTGACCATGTTTCCTTTGCCTACGGAAAAGACAGTGAAAAGTATGTGCTTAAGGATATTAATTTATCCGTTAAAGCAGGGGAAACGGTGGGAATCATCGGCGGAACCGGCAGTGCCAAGTCCTCACTGGTTAATCTTATCAGCAGACTTTATGATGTTTCCCGGGGAACGCTGAAGGTCGGAGGCAGGGATGTCAGGGATTATGACCTGGAGACTTTGCGGGATGAGGTTTCCGTAGTTCTTCAGAAAAATGTCCTGTTTTCCGGTACGATTCTTGATAACCTGCGCTGGGGCAATAAGGAAGCAACCCTGGAGGAATGCCGGGAGGCCTGCCGCCTTGCCTGCGCGGAAGAATTTATTGAAAAAATGCCGGATGGCTATGACACATATATTGAACAGGGAGGAGCCAATGTTTCGGGCGGACAGAAACAGAGACTCTGTATTGCCCGGGCTCTTTTAAAGAAGCCGAAGATACTGATTCTGGATGACAGTACCAGTGCGGTGGATACCGCCACGGATGCGAAGATTCGCCAGGCATTTTCCAGAGAGATTCCGAATACCACAAAGCTGATTATTGCACAGCGTATTTCCAGTGTGCAGGATGCAGACCGGATTCTTGTGCTGGATAATGGGGAGATTAATGGCTTCGGAACCCACGAAGAGCTTCTGGAAAACAATGACATTTACAGAGAAGTTTACGAGTCACAGACCAGTGGCGGAGGAGATTTTGATGAAAACGGAGGTGAGGCATAATGGCAGGAAGAAAACCGATGCCCGGTCATGGCCGCCGGGGTCCGATGGGACCAAAACCCAAGATTGAACAACCGGGGCGGCTGATGAAGCGGGTTCTTGGATATGTAATGAAAAACTACGGCATTGCCTACGGAATCGTCATCGTCTGTATTTTTGTCAGTGTGCTTGCCAATGTGCAGGGAACCATGTTTATGCAGACCCTGATTGATGCCTATATTATTCCGATGCTGAAAGACGGAAGTCATGACTTTGGCCCTCTTGCTGCGGCAATTGGACGAGTGGCAGGCTTTTATGCTGTCGGAATCCTTGCGGCTCTGGCACAGAGTCAGATTATGGTGTTTGTTACACAGGGAACGCTGAAAAATCTCAGAAAAGATATTTTTGACCATATGCAGGATCTTCCGATTAAATATTTTGATACCCATGCCCACGGGGACATCATGTCTGTTTATACCAACGATATTGACACTCTGCGTCAGATGATTTCCCAGAGTATTCCGCAGATTTTTAACAGTGGAATCACTCTTATCAGTGTGGTAATCTGTATGATTCGGCTCAGTATTCCGCTGACGGGAGTTACTTTGCTGATGGTTGGAGTGATGCTCTTTTTCTCCAAAAAACTGGCAGCCAATTCCAGCAGGTATTTCCTGGCGCAGCAGAGAGACCTTGGCGCAGCCAATGGATTTATTGAGGAAATGATGCAGGGACAGAAGGTTGTAAAGGTATTTAATCGGGAAGAAGAAAATATCAAACGGTTTAATGAACTCAATGAGCAGCTTTTCGTCAGTGCAGACAATGCGAATAAATACGCCAATGTAATGATGCCGGTTAATGCGCAGATTGGTAATATCAGTTATGTTCTGGTGGCGATCACCGGTGGTATTCTTGCTATCCATGGAATCGGGGGCTTTACCCTCGGAGCTCTTGCCAGCTTCCTGACCTTCAATAAAAGCTTTAATATGCCGATTAATCAAATCAGCCAGCAGATAAACTTTATCGCCATGGCTCTGGCAGGGGCGCAGCGTATCTTTGACCTTCTGGATGAAGAGCCGGAAACGGATGAGGGTTATGTAACTCTGGTCAATGCCAGAAAGGAAGCAGACGGAACCCTGACAGAAACAGAGAAGCGTACCGGAATCTGGGCATGGAAGCATTATCATAAGGAGGATGGAACGACTACCTATAAAGAACTTCTGGGTGATGTGGAGTTTTTGGGAGTGGATTTCGGATATGATGAAAAGAAAATGGTTCTTCATGATATCAAGATGTTTGCTACGCCGGGACAAAAGATTGCCTTTGTTGGTTCTACCGGAGCCGGCAAAACGACCATTACCAATCTGATAAACCGTTTCTATGATATCCAGGACGGTAAGATTCGTTATGACGGTATCAATATTAACAAGATCAAAAAGGGCGATTTACGTCATTCTCTCGGAATGGTGCTTCAGGATACCCACCTGTTTACTGCTACGGTAAAGGAAAATATTCGTTATGGTAAGCTGGAAGCCACGGATGAAGAGGTTATCGCAGCGGCAAAGCTGGCCAACGCTGATGATTTTATCCGGATGCTTCCACAGGGTTATGATACGGTACTGACCGGAGACGGTGCCAATTTAAGTCAGGGACAGAGACAGCTGTTGTCGATTGCCCGTGCAGCCATCGCTGACCCGCCGGTGCTTATTCTTGATGAAGCGACCAGCTCCATTGATACCAGAACAGAGAAGATTGTTCAGGAAGGAATGGATAAGCTGATGAAAGGCAGAACAACCTTTGTAATTGCGCACAGATTGTCCACAATTAAAAACAGTGACTGGATTATGGTCCTCGAACAGGGGCGCATTATTGAAAGAGGTTCTCATGAGGAACTTCTGGAAGAACAGGGAAGATATTATCAGCTCTACACCGGAACTAAAGCCGGAAGATAAAATAAATCACCGATAGAAAAAACATCAAAAAGACAGTGCGAAAAACAATCTTCCATCCGAAAACGTCAGATTTTATTCTGATATTTGAGGACGGTATGAAGAAAATGTTTTTGCACTGTCTTTTTAATTTGACGGTTCTTTAAATAAAGAAAATATCAGGATTCTTCTATGAGACAGGAATATAAATCATCAATGGCCTTTTTAATATATTCTGTCTGGATGTAGGAATAATTGATAATAAAAATATGCTCTGCAAAGTCCGGCGCATCCGTGTAATACTGGGAAAGACAGGTGAGTCGGATTCCTTTTTCAACGGCTTTTTGTATGACGATACGGTCCGGAATTGCCGTTTTGATTTCCATAAGGAAATGAAGCCCGGCATCTTCTTCGCGGATGGTAACCAGAGAAAAAAGAGGACTGTTTCGGATGGCTTCCAGCAGACAATCCCGTTGCTTATGGTAGTAATTTCTCATACGGTTAATATGTTTTTCAAAATATCCCTCTTCAATAAAACGCATCAGGGTAAATTGTTCAAAATTGGAAACCGTACAGGAGTAAAAATCCATGCGGGAAAGAAACTCTCTGGCCAGGGTAAGTGGTAATACCATATAGCTGATTCGCATGGTGGAGGTCAGACTTTTTGAGAAAGTATTAATATAAATGACTTTGTCCGTAATATCAATACTTTGTAAGGCCGGAATCGGTTTGCCCACCAGACGGAATTCGCTGTCGTAATCATCCTCGATAATATAGCGGGAATCGGCTCGGGCAGCCCAGCTTAACAGCTCGTATCGGCGGCTGATGGGAGTGATGATTCCTGTCGGGAAATGATGAGACGGAGAGATATGTACCACATCGGCTCCGGATTCCTCGAGCTTATCAATTCGGATACCCTGATGGTCCATATCCACCGGACAGCAGTTTACATGATAACTGGAATAGATTTGAAAAATTTTCTCATAGCCAGGGTTTTCAACAGCATAAGTTTTATCAAAACCCAGAAGCTGAATCAGGAGTCCGTAAAGATATTCGGTCCCTGCGCCGATAAAAATCTGTTCCGGCTGGACATTCATTCCCCGAAACTGTGACAGGTGTCCTGCTATGGCAGCGCGCAGTCCCAGCATACCTCCACAGGGAGGTTTTGCCATAAGCTCACTGTTTTTATCACAGAGCGTTTCTCTCATCAGCTTTGCCCATACGGAAAATGGGAAATTCTCCGGGCGGGTCTGATTACTGGAAAAGTCTGCATAGAAAGAAGAGTCGCTGTCAAAAGAAATGGTTTCCTGGGACAGGTTCTTTTGTTCACTCACAATATTACTGGAAAAATCAGAAACATAATAACCTTTTTTCGGTACGGAATAAATATATCCTTCCGACAGAAGCTGCCCGTAAGCTGTTTCCACAGTGATGGTGCTGACACCGAGATTCCCGGCCAGGCTTCGCTTGGATGGAAGGCGGCTTCCTGCAGTCAGGACTCCGTCTGTGATATCCTGGCGGATACATTTATAAAGATGTTCATAAAGGGAGTCCTCTCCCAGATTATCAAAAGAATAAGTTAACATAAAGCCTCCGGTAAAAAACAAATTAACGCTTCAATCATTATAACCGATTTCCTCATATTTGGGAACGAAGAATTTCCCCAAAGAAAAAAATTGTGATAAAATAAACCGGACAGAGGTTTTTGTGTGGGGAAAAAACTCCATAAGAATAAATCCAGGTAAGAGAAAAGGAGAAAAAGCTTTATGAAAAAAGAACAAATCAAAACCTTATATGATTCCCGTTATATAAGACTATACGATTTCCAATACAAAGAGGATGCCCATTATCTTTGTGCCAGTCGAAGAGAAATTGACCGGCTTCCGGCTGCCATGCCCACAGAAGCATATAAAACACTGCTTCCCGATGCGGTGAGCTGTGTTGTTGTTTTACATATTAAGGGACAGGAGCCAAAGCTTTTGTTAAACTGGGAATACCGTTATCCCGCAGGACAGTATCTTTTAAGTGTTCCGGCAGGTCTGATTGACAAAGAGGATTATGATAAAGATACTGCGGTAATCGACACGGCAGTTCGGGAATTGGAAGAAGAAACCGGTATCCGGGTGACACCGGAAGATGAGGTGAAAATAATCAATCCTTTTGTATTTTCCACACCGGGAATGACGGATGAGGGAAATGCCCTGGTATATATCGGGATTCATCGTGAGGAAATGCCTCCACTTTCGCAGAGCGGAGCCGTAGGCAGTGAAAAATTCGGAGGTTTTCGTCTTGTCAGCAAAAAAGAAGCTGCCCGGTATCTGAAAGAAGGAAGAGATGAGCATGGTATCTACTATCCTCTTTATACCTGGGCAGCACTGATGTATTTTCATTTCGTCGGAGTAGACTGACATTTCCATGAGTAGTGGGAGTTTCAATCTCTGACGAGATAAAAGCCTCCGGCGGATTGCGCAAGATGTGCGTCTATTTTTGCAGTTTGTAACAGTAAGCTGCTGCGTTGCAGCTGTATTCCCAGTATGTGCTTCCGGAATCATAGGAGGAAACCTTGACTGTTCCGGCGGTCTGAGAAGCGTGAATCACCTTCCCGTTTCCGATATAAATACCGGCATGGTTGTCATCGCTTAAATGATAGACAATATCTCCTGGTGTGACATCAAAAATACTGCTGATGGAATGAAGGTAACCGGACATGTTTTCGGTCTGTGTGGTGGTGGTACCTCCGATATATTCTCCGGAGGCTGCCTCATAGGCATCCCGCACCAGACTCGAACAGTCCGCATAGCCTTCTTCGTCTCTTTTTTCCTGGCTGTAAATATCATCCAGATGATTTTTGGCATAAGAAATAGCCCGGGAACGATAGGCAGCTAAAGCATCGGCCTTTGTTTTTTTGGCGGAAGATTTGGTCGAAGTGGTCTTTGTACCCACATAGGAAGAATAAACATAACCCTTGCTTCCGTCCTCTGTGCGAATCTTTTTCCAGTTTCCCTCTGTGGAAAGAATCGTAACGGTTTCTCCTTCCGATAAAACTGCCTTTACCTTACAGTCACTATTTGGTTTTGTGCGTAAATTGACATCACTGCTGTTGATGCGGCTGGCTTTTCCGGAATTGGAAGCTTTCCCGGAGTCGGAAGAAGATTTCGAAGCAGAAGAACTGCTGACCGGGGAAGTTTTCTTAGAGGAAAGATAATCCTTATAAATATATCCCTTAACCCCGTCTGCGGACACTTTAATCCAGTTACCGGTCTGACCGGTTTTTGTTACTGCGGTTCCGGCGGAAACTGCCAGGCAGACAGGAGAAGAAGCATCTGCTTCTTTTCGGATATTGACCCCATCTGTTGTATAAAGCTGTTTTGCCTCGCAGTTTATCGATAAGGTGAATAATAATATAAAAATGCCTGAAAAAAGAGGTAAACGGAAAAGACGGCGGGAAACATTCATTACAATCACACTCCTGAAAATAAAAACTTTATCTTTTTTGAATTATAACACAGAAATATGACAAAAAACAGTATCTTTGCGCAAATAACACGAATTTACACAGATTATTTTCGTCGATTTTCTGAAAAGAATATGATAAAATAAAGCATGGGGAAAAAATAAGAAAGGGGCTGCGTTTTTTATGAGAAGGATGTTACTGATTGGAAGGAGTGAATGTGGAAAAACCACCTTAAAGCAGGTACTTCGGGGAGAGCGGATTACCTATAAGAAGACACAATATGTCAGTCAGTATGACTGTATTATTGATATGCCGGGGGAGTATGCGGAAAACATTGATCTGTCTCATGCCATTGATTTGTATGCGGCAGAGTCGGATGTGGTAGCCATTGTGTTAAGTGCCACCGAGCCTTACTCACTTTATCCGCCGAATGTGACACCGCTCGGAAACCGGGATGAAATTGGGATTGTCACTAAGATTGATCATTTTGCTGCGGATCCAAAGCAGGCAGAAGAATGGCTGCGGCTTACCGGATGTAAAAAGATATTTCATACAAGTTCCTATACAGGAGAAGGGATTGAAGAAATTCTGGAATTTTTAAAGGAAGAGCATGAGAAGTGCCCGGTTACCGATGTGATGAAGGAGCTTCATAAAGAATCTTTCAAAAATCAGGCGAATCTGAAACGATACCATCTGCAATAGCCGGAATATACAAAAAGCTATTGCAATATATATAGAAGGAATCAAAAAGAACGGAGAGCGGAAATGTCTTCGTTTTCAGAGAATGTAAGGGTATCTGCCGGGAAGCTTCGTGCGCTGCTTCCGGAGAACTGTCATAAATTAAAGGCACCGAAAGGGCTGCTTGCAAACGGTGTCGGCAGCAGGGCTGCGGTAAGCTGGGAACCGGTTCGTGGTGCGGACGGATACGAAATATATGAAAAAAATGGGGGAGAAGACTTTTTCAGGATACAGACAGTCGCGCTCCCCCGAACTGTTCTGGAAAACAGAAAGCCGGGAACAAAATATATTTATAAAGTTCGGGCTTATCGTCTGGCGTCCGGAAAACTTCGTTTCGGAAAATGGAGCCGGGAGGCTGCCACAGAGATAGCTTTGAACGGAAAAACAACACTGAAGAATCTCCTTCGTACGGCACTCATGCCTCTGGGTACTACTATGTACATATGGGGCGGTGGATGGAACGAAGAAGACAACGGTACCGGTGCGGATGGCTGCCGCCTGGGTTTAAGCCCTGCATGGAGGGCATTTGCCAATCTGCAGACCCCATTTTATCAGTATGGACGTTATCGATACTGGCATGGATTGGGACTGGACTGCTCCGGCTATCTGGGATGGGTGCTTTATAATGTCATGAATACGGAGCATGGCAGTGAGGAAAAAGGATATGTGATGAAAGCCGGAGAATTTGCACCGTATCTGGCGAAAAAAGGTTGGGGCACCTGTGTAAAACCGGAACAAATCCAAAACTACCGTGCCGGGGATATCATGAGTACAGACGGGCATGTGTATCTGGTCATCGGAGAATGCAGCGATAAAAGTGTGGTACTTCTGCATTGCAGTCCGCCGGGGGTACAGCTCTGCGGAACCTGCATGCCGGATAGAGACCCGGATTCCGAAGCGGTAAAACTGGTAAAAAGGATCATGAAGACGTATCAGCCTTTCTGGTACTTAAGATATCCCAAATGTGAAAGAGACATTTCCTATCTGACTGAGTATTTGCAGTTTCGTTGGGTACTGGACGGGAATGGCGTGATGACAGATCCGGACCGGTACCGGGATGCAGCTCCGGAATTCATTTTAAAAGAGCTTTTCCGGGAAGGAAGATAATCCTATCTTTTTCTTTACCGGAGTTCTATGTCTGTGATATAATATAAAAAACTGTGCGGACAGAGGAGATACCTCTGATAAAAAGAAAATGTTTGGAGGGCATATGAAGAAGGTTTTACAGTCTCATGTGACGATGCAGAAGGTTGTGCCCAATGTGACACAGGCGTACCGGGAGCTGTGGGGGATTCCGCAGGAACATCAGAGCGTCGGAATCATCGCCGGAGATAATGAGGACGTAATGTGGCTGGCACTGGATGATGCCACAAAAAAAGCAAAGATTTCCGTGGTTCATGCGGAGACCGTATATGGAGGACTCGAGTATTCCTGGAGCCGTTTCGGAGGAGAGATTACGGCCATCATTTCAGGAGAAAAGGTGGCAGATGTGAAAAGCGGGCTTCGCTATATCCGGGATTTCATTGAAAATCATGCAAAGATATATGTGTTAAATGAAGAAGAGGACCTGGGATATTATGCCGACTGGATTCCACGGGCGGGAAAGTATTATCAGGAAACTCTTGGAATTGAGGAAGGACAGTCGGTGGCTTATCTGGTCAGCACTCCGGTGGAAAGCACCTATGCCTTTGATAAAGCACTGAAGGCCAGCAATACGAAGGTGGCAGAGCTGTTTCGTCCGCCGAGCAGAGTAAATACCGGCGGAGGCATTGTTTACGGAACCGAGTCGGCCTGTCGTGCGGCAGCGGAAGCCTTTGGAGAAGCGGTGGAGTATTGTGCGTTCCATCCAATGGAACTGGATAACTGATGGGGGACAGGATAATGAAGATAATAAAAATGAAAACCAGAATGCTTAGTCAGAAAATCATTGCCAACGTTTCACCGGAATTTGCCAAAGCCTACGGTCTTCCGGAAGGACATCAGAGTGTGGCATTCTTTTCTGTGGATAACGATGATATTGGATATCTGGCTGTGGATGATGCGACAAAGAAGGCAAATATCAAGGTCATCCATGCGGAGACCTTTTACGGAGGACAAAAATGCTCCTGGAGCAAATATGGCGGAAGCGTATTCGTTATGTTTTCCGGGCCGAAGGTTGCCGATGTGAGAAGCGGCCTTGCCTATGTAAAGGATTTCATTGACAACCGCTCCGAGCTGTGTAATTTTGATGGAGACGAAGGAACTGCCTTTTATGCACAGTGCATTCCGCGCTGCGGAAAATATTTTGCCGAATGGTTCGGCATTGAAGAAGGCACTGCTTATGCTTACCTGGTGGGAGGGCCGATAGAGACCAATTATGCACTGGATAAGGCATTGAAAGCAGGAGAGACCAGAATGGTAAAATACTGGTATCCGCCGTCACATGCCAATTCCAGTGGTGCCGTTTTAGCAGGTACAGAATCTGCCTGTCGTGCGGCTACTACAGCATTTGTGGATGCCCTTCGATATGCAACGGAGCATCCGATGGAAATATGATGATATAATAATAAAAAAGGAAAACAGAGCGCCATATCTGACGGGAAATTTATAAAATGGATTTCCGGGATATGGTGCTTTTTTTGTGAAAAATGTCCACATAAATGGAAATACTATATGTAAAAAACATAGAAAAATGTTTTTTTCAGGAAAAAACACTTACAATAATAAAAAAAACGAATTAAAATATAAAAAAAGATATAGTTTCCCGGGATACAGAAAGAAGGGTGAAAGATGTTTCATAAAGGGGAATACATTATTTATGGAAGCAATGGAGTCTGTGAAGTACGAGATTATGTTAATCCGGACGAGATGGATGGCAAGAGAATGTATTATGTGCTGATGCCATTGAGCTCTAAAGGCAGCACGATATATTCTCCGGTCGATAATAAAAAAGTGTTTATGCGTAAAATCATCAGCAGAGAAGAAGCGAATTCGCTGCTTGCTCATATTCCGGAATATGAGGACATGGAAATCAAAGAAGTACGCTCACAGGAACAGCATTACAAAGAACTTCTTCACAGTTACAGCTGCACAGATTGTCTTCGTTTTTTAAAAGCCATATATAAAAGAAAGAAAAAAAGAGAAGCGGCCGGAAGAAGAATGACCGCTGTGGATGAAAAATATTTTCTGATTGCCAGGGATAGTCTGTTAAATGAGCTGGCACTGGCACTTGATATGGAAACCGGGGAAGTTGATAAAATACTGGCAGAACGTATGAAAGAAGCAGAAAAACAGGAAGCATAAGTTTTCCTGTTTTTTTCTGGACATTTGGAAAGAAGTGTGCTAAGATGGTTCTACTGATTTTTAATAGGACAATGCGATGACGAAGAGAAGTAGCGCAGATTATCGTTTACAGTGAGCGAAGGACAGTGAGAACCCGCAAAGTGAATCTGTGTGAATAACACTTTACCAGCAGCAATCTGAACGCAGTGGATGTCAGTAGGTGCGCCGTAGCTGTGCGATAAACAGCAGGAGAGATTTGAGTGGCTGTAGCAAGGAGGCTGCAGTAATTCGGGTGGTACCGCGGGTTAAGTCCGTCCTGAACATTTTTTGTTCAGGACGTTTTTTTATTTTAAGGATAATTTTTAAATGTTACAATCAAAAAGAGAGGAGAAATAATCATGACAGTATCCAATATTTATCGTGATGTGACACTGGATCACATTTCAGAAGCAGATGTGGGAAAAACCTTACGTGCCGCAGGATGGGTGGAAAACATTCGTGACCATGGCGGAGTATCCTTTGTAGACCTTCGGGATGTGTATGGCGTTTTGCAGGTGGTTATGAGAGATACTTCCTTATTAAAAGGAATCAGCAAAGAAGACTGTATTTCGGTAGAAGGAATTATGGAGCACCGGGATGAGGAAACCTATAATCCGAAGATTCCGACAGGAACCATTGAGTTAGAGGCTCATAAGGTGGATATTTTAGGAAAAGTATACAAACAGCTTCCGTTTGAAATCATGACTTCCAGAGAGACCAATGAAAATGTCCGACTGAAATACCGTTATCTCGATCTTCGAAATAAAAAAGTGAAGGATAAAATGATTTTCCGTTCCAAGGTCATCAGCTTTTTAAGACAGAAAATGACTGATATGGGATTTTTAGAGATTCAGACACCGATTCTCTGCGCATCCTCACCAGAGGGAGCAAGAGATTATATCGTGCCGTCCAGAAAATATAAAGGAAAATTCTACGCATTACCGCAGGCACCGCAGCAGTACAAACAGCTTCTCATGGTATCCGGATTTGATAAGTATTTTCAGATTGCTCCATGCTTCCGTGACGAGGATGCCAGAGCAGACCGTTCCCCGGGTGAGTTTTATCAGCTTGATTTTGAGATGAGTTTTGCAACCCAGGAGGATGTTTTCCGGGTAGGAGAAGAGGTTCTCACAGAAACTTTCGAAAAATTTGCGCCGGAAGGCTATGATGTGACCAAAGCTCCGTATCCGGTTATCAGCTATAAACAGGCCATGCTGGAGTTCGGTACCGATAAACCGGACCTTCGCAATCCACTGCGGATTATCGATGTGACTGATTTCTTCCAACGCTGTACCTTTAAGCCGTTTCATGGGAAAACGGTTCGTGCCATCAAGGTTTCCGAACCGATGTCCAAAGGCTTTCATGAGAAACTTCTGAAGTTTGCCACATCCATCGGCATGGGCGGTCTGGGTTATCTGGAAGTCCGTGAAGATTTAAGCTATAAAGGACCGATTGATAAATTTATTCCGGAAGATATGAAAGGGGAAATGGCAGAGCTTGGAAGTCTGAAGCCGGGTGATACCATCTTCTTTATTGCCGACACTGAGAAAAAAGCCGCGCTTTATGCGGGACAGCTTCGTACTGAACTTGGAAAACGTCTGGATATCTGCGAGAAAAATGCATATCGTTTCTGCTTTATCAATGATTTTCCAATGTTTGAATATAACGAAGAAGAAAAGAAAATTGACTTTACTCATAATCCGTTTTCCATGCCGCAGGGTGGTCTTGAGGCATTAAATACAAAAAATCCGGAAGATATTCTTGCATACCAGTACGATATTGTATGTAACGGTGTAGAGCTTTCCTCAGGGGCTGTTCGTAACCACAATCTGGAGATTATGGTAAAAGCCTTTGAAATTGCCGGTTATACAGAAGAAGATCTTCAGCAGAAATTCGGTGCTCTTTATAACGCCTTCCAGTATGGTGCACCGCCGCATGCAGGCATGGCACCGGGGGTAGACCGTATGATTATGCTTCTTTGTAATGAGGAAAATATTCGTGAAGTGATTCCGTTCCCGATGAACGGAAATGCACAGGATCTGATGTGCGGCGCTCCGGGTGAGGTGACGGAAATGCAGCTTCGTGAAGTTCATATAAAAGTAAGGAAATAAAGGGATAACTTATGATAATCAAGGTATTGGAAACCCTTTTTCCGGTAGGACTGCTGATTGGGCTGGGGATGCTCTGTAAAAGGACAGGCATCCTTTCGTCCGACACCGTGTCCGGATTGAAAAAACTTGTTACTCATCTGTTTTTGCCGGTCCTCGTATTTGATACCATGGCTCATGCCTCCTTAGGGGCCGACAGCCTGCTCCTTTTTGGCTGTTCGGTGGCCTTTCATCTTATCCTTTTTGGTGTGGCCAGGAAAGTCAGACATCATTTTGGGGAAAATGCGCAGTTATATCCGTATATGATTGAATGCTATGAATGCGGGATGATAGGTTATGCCCTGATTGGAGCTCTGGTCGGGACAGAACATCTGGCACCGGTGGCAGTTCTTGACATTGGTTCCTGTATTTTCGGATTTACGATTCTCACCAACGGTCTGATGCTTTTAACCGGTGAAAAAAAGGAACATGGCATTCTTTATCAGGTGCTCCATACACCGACCTTCGTCGCTTTGCTGGCGGGAATTGCTGCCGGAGTCACCGGGGCAGGTGCCTGGATTGAGACGCTGCCAGTTAGTGGAATATATACGAATTCGGTGGAACTGGTGACGGCGCCTCTTACTCCGGTGATATTACTTTGCATCGGGTTTGATCTCCGATTTGAAAAAGACGCTTTGGGGGACATCTTCCGGGTGGCGCTGTCAAGAATTGGCATGAGTGTACTGTTTTTTGCCATTACGGCAGGCCTGTGTCTGGCTTTTACCGGAATGGACCGGACGCTTCTGGTGACACTCATTATGTATTTTGCCCTGCCGCCGACCTTCCTGGTTCCTATGTATGTGAAGGAAGAAAAGCAGGCACGATTTGTTGCAGGTTATTTATCGGTTGCCATAATATTTTCTTTGATTGTTTTTGCTGTGCTGTGTATATTTGCCTGACATATTTATTTTGGGATTCGAATTATGCTTTCATTTGAAAGAGAAAAACAATATAAAACGAAAATTATCGGGCATATAACAATAAAAAGCATTTACAAACAAAAGTTTTTTCGGGATAATATGAATATATTATTTTAAGGAGGAACTATTATGGTTTTGGAGAATTTTGTTTATCTGGCACCTGTTCTTGGAATTTGTGCGCTGATATTTGCTTTTTATCTGATCCAGAAGGTTTCAAAGCAGGATGCTGGAACGGACAGAATGAAAGAGATTGCGGCATTTATCCATGAAGGAGCCAGCGCCTTTTTGATGGCGGAGTATAAGATTCTGATTGTGTTTGTTGCGGTTCTTTTTGTGCTGATTGGTATCGGTATCGGAAGCTGGGTAACTGCAGGAAGCTTTCTTGTGGGAGCACTGTTTTCTACCATAGCAGGTTATATCGGTATGAATGTTGCCACAAAAGCAAATGTACGTACAGCAGCGGCTGCGAAAGACAGCGGTATGAATAAGGCGTTGTCCATCGCATTTTCCGGCGGTGCTGTAATGGGAATGTGTGTGGTTGGTTTCGGCCTTCTCGGAGCCAGTGTAATTTACATGCTGACAAAGAACCCGGATGTCCTTTCCGGATTTTCTTTGGGAGCTTCTTCCATCGCACTGTTTGCCCGTGTTGGCGGCGGTATTTACACGAAAGCAGCCGATGTGGGTGCCGATCTCGTTGGTAAGGTTGAGGCTGGTATTCCGGAGGATGACCCTCGTAACCCGGCGGTTATTGCCGATAACGTAGGTGATAACGTAGGTGACGTTGCCGGTATGGGTGCCGACCTGTTTGAGTCTTATGTAGGCTCTCTCGTTTCTGCAGTGACTCTTGGTGTTGTTGTTTATAAGGAAGCCGGAGCAGTTTTCCCACTGGTTATTGCTGCCCTCGGTATTCTGGCATCGATTCTTGGTTCATTCTTTGTGCGTGGTGATGAGAATTCCAGTCCGCACAAGGCATTAAAGTTCGGCAGCTATGCGTCAAGTGCGATTGTTGTTGTTGCCGTACTCATTTTAAGTAAAGTATTTTTCGGACGTTTTAATGAGGCCATCGCCATTATTTTCGGTCTGGTTGTTGGTCTTTTGATTGGTGTTATTACAGAAGTATATACTTCCGGAGATTATCGTTTTGTTAAGAAGATTGCACAGCAGTCTGAGACAGGCCCTGCTACTACAGTTATCAGCGGTATTGCGGTAGGTATGCAGTCTACAGCGGTTCCGATTCTTTTAATTGCAGTAGGTATCATCGGAGCGTATTCTTTTGCAGAGCTTTACGGTATTGCTCTTGCGGCAGTTGGTATGCTTTCCACAACCGGTATCACAGTAGCCGTGGATGCTTACGGTCCAATCGCGGATAATGCCGGTGGTATCGCCGAAATGTCACATCTGCCTTCCAAGGTTCGAAAGATTACGGATAAACTGGATGCGGTTGGTAATACTACGGCAGCTATGGGAAAAGGTTTTGCGATTGGTTCTGCAGCCCTGACTGCGCTGGCACTTTTCGTATCATACGCACAGGCTGTCGGTCTGTTTGAATCCGGTATTGACTTACTGAATTACAAGGTAATTGTGGGACTGTTCATCGGTGGTATGTTGCCGTTCCTGTTCTCTGCGCTTACTATGGATTCGGTATCCAAAGCTGCATACAAGATGATTGAGGAAGTAAGAAGACAGTTCCGTACCATCCCTGGTATTCTGGAAGGTACCGGCAAACCGGATTATACTTCCTGTGTAGCCATTTCCACACAGGCAGCCTTAAAAGAAATGATGGTTCCTGGTGTTATGGCTGTGCTTGCTCCTCTGGTTGTTGGATTGTTACTGGGACCGGCTGCTCTTGGCGGACTTCTTGCCGGTGCACTGGTAACCGGTGTTATGATGGCAATCTTTATGAGTAATGCCGGAGGCGCATGGGATAATGCAAAGAAATATATTGAGGACGGCAATCACGGCGGAAAAGGCAGCGATGCACATCATGCAGCCGTTGTCGGTGATACTGTCGGTGACCCGTTCAAGGATACTTCCGGACCGTCCATCAATATTCTTATTAAACTTATGACAGTGGTTGCTCTGGTATTTGCACCTCTGTTCCTGAAATTTGGCGGCCTGTTATAAAGAAGGGAGAACATATAATGAGCGAAACTTTTGCACATGACTTTGATACAATAGTGGAGAAAGCGAAAGCGAGACAGACTCCGGCCCGCGTTGTTATTGCCGGCGCAGATGTGGAAAACATTCTTCTCGGTGCTTTTGATGCGGAAGAGGACGGTTTTGTCACCCCTATTCTGGTGGGAAACCGCAAAAAAATCACAGATATGCTTGACAGACTGGGACTTGCTGACAGAAAGTATGACTTGCAGCCGGTATCCGATGATGTGAATGTGGTACAGTATTCCATCGAAATGATTCTTGCCGGAAAAGCAGACGTTTTAATGCGTGGTAATACCCAGACAAGAGACTTCCTTATGCCGGTTCTGAACAAGGGAAATCACCTTCTTTCCCACGGACTGATGACTCATGTTGTTATGCTGAAGATTCCGGATTGTGAAAAAATCACAGCGATTTCTGATGTTACCATTCTGGTAGAGCCATCAATTGAACAGAGAAAAGAAGTCATCAAAAATATGGTTCGTGCGCTTCGTTTGATTGGTGTGGAGAATCCGAATATTGCGCTGTTATCTCTGGTTGAAAAGCCAAGTTTTCATATGAGAGATACCGTAGAAGCACAGACACTTGTCATGCAGCAGGAAGAAGAACCATTTGCTCCATGTAATCTGGTCGGACCGATTCCGTATGACCTGATTATCAGTAAGGAAGCAGCACGTCTTAAAAACTATGATTGCCCGTATTGTGGCAAGTTTGACGGAATTGTTGCACCAAACCTTCTGTCCGGTAACCTGATGATTAAGATTCTTGAGAATAATGCAAGAGCGAACAGCTTTGGTATCATTATGGGAGCAAAGATTCCGATTGCGATTACTTCCCGAAGTGATTCCAAAGAACAGGCTTATCTGTCACTGGCAGCAGCAGCTCTGATGGAAAACCGACTGGACGTATAATATTTTGACAGAATGGATGGCGTTGCCGTAACTGGTATGCGCCTTCAGGCAGACAAGTAAAATAATAATATAAAAAAGACCAATCAGGAAATCTGTGGATGGTAGGAACCTCTGCTTTAAATCTTTGATTGGTCTTTCTTTGCCTGAGGAACTGCGATTGAAATAGTGTGATATCCCTGTTTTTCTTTTATTGACAAGCATTTCCTTCCTATGTAGAATATGAAACAGGATGCCTTTTTTTCGAGTGGAAAATGAAAAAGAAAGGTTGGAAAAAAATGAAGCATATGAGGATACATAAGCGAATCTGCTATCAATGGTTCGTTTTCATATTATTTGTGGCGGGATTATTCTGGGGAATTGCTCTTTCGGGGAATGCAGCAGTAAAGAAGACTTATCGCAGTACGGATGGTTCGGTGATTCCCGGTGCTTATGCCAAGGGAATTGATGTCAGTAAGAATAACGGAGAAATTGACTGGAAAAAAGTGAAAGAGTCAGGCGTGGAGTTCGCCATGATTCGCTGTGGATATGGTTCGAATATCACATCGCAAGATGACAGCCGGTGGCTGGAGAATGCGAAGGGCTGTGAAGCGGTGGGGATTCCCTATGGGGTTTATCTCTACTCATATGCCGATACAAAGGCGAAGGCTGTCAGTGAGGCAAATCATGTTCTCCGGCTTCTGAAAGGCCGTAAAATTACCTATCCGGTCTATCTGGATATGGAAGATGCATCCGTATTTTCCAAAACAACAGTCAAAACCCGTGCGTTGATTGCCAAAACCTTTTGCAGCCGGATTAAGGCCGCAGGATATAAAGCCTCTGTTTATTCCGGTAAGTATAATTTCGAGAAAGAACTTACAGACCCGGTATTTGATACTCTTGGAAGATGGGTGGCTCATTACAGCAGACAATGCGGATACAGCGGAACCTATCAGATCTGGCAGGCAACCAATAAAGGAAGAGTATCCGGGATAAACGGTTATGTGGATATTGATTATCTGATTTCCTCGCAGGCTTTTGTCAAACCGGTGATAAAAGTTACCGCCGGAAAGAAAAAAGCCAAAGTTACATGGAAGCCCAAAAAAACAGGCAGTACCTGTGAGATTTACTATGCATTAAGCAAAACAGGCAAATGGAAAAAGGTTCAAAAGAGCGGAAAGACAGGCACCTGTCTCATAAAAGGACTGAAAGCGGGAAGGGCATATTATTTCCGGATAAGAATCAGCCGGAAAGTAAGAAATACCGTGGTGTATTCCCGTTATTCCGCAATAAAGAAATGTAAAATCAGGAGATAAAGCAATGCGAAAGATTATGTTTATCGGACGGAGCGAGGCAGGAAAGACTACTTTGTCTCAGGCGATGAAAGGAAATACCATCACTTATCACAAAACGCAGTATGTGAATCACTATGATGTCATCATCGATACGCCGGGAGAGTATCTCCAGTCCAAAAATCTGATTTCCGCCCTGGCGGTATTTACAGCAGAGGCAGATGTGATAGGCCTTCTGATGGATGCAACGGAGCCATTTTCTTTATATTCGCCAAACCTGACCCCGGTCTGTAACCGGGAGGTAGTCGGTGTGGTGACCAAAATTGACCATTGGGCAGCACAGCCGGAGCAGGCGGCTGCATGGCTTTCTCTGGCAGGATGTGAGAAAATATTTTATACCAGCGCTTATACCGGAGAAGGCATTGCCGATATTCTCTCTTATCTGAAAGAGGAGAGAGATGTTCTCCCGTGGGAAGAAGTAAAGGCACAGTATGATGAACTTGGATTCGGAGAGGGCGAAAAAGAAAAGGATGCGGTGCGTTTTCACAATATCTGATGATTTTGCAGAGGGATTCTTCGCAGAGTTAATTTCAAAATGTTGTGGAATAATTATATAAAATGATTTATAATAACAAAAGACAGGTGAAAACCGATGCCGGAAGGGAAACTGTTTTCACCGGAGATTTTACATATAATGTATCATAATGGGAGGTAGCAGCATGAGGGGTTATGAAGCAGCACAGATTTTAAAGGAAAAAGGCATTACGATCGAGGATGTGAATGAGGAAATCGCATACCGGAAAGAGACGAATGCATTGAGCAATCAGCCAAAGAATGAGGCGTTTATGAATATGACACTCAATGAGGTAGTACGAGTGAAGGAAATGTGGGATATTTGCTAGTATAATGTTGTCTTTTCTTATTTGAATGACATTACATCAGAACGAATCCCTGTAAGATAAAAACAAGGCTGTCGTTGCAATTTCGACAGCCTTCCTGCTTTTTAAAAAAGAGGGACATTCTTAAGGAGGAAAAATCATGAAGTTGACATCAGCAGAATACAGAGAAATCGCAAGGGAATCTCTGAGAGGCCACTGGGCAGGAGCAATCGCAGCGGCGGTGCTTACTTCTTTGCTCGGAGGTTTCTGTATGTCGCTCCTTTTTCTGGGAAAGTTTGCTGCCGCTATGGCCGGAGCGGTTCATTTTATGGAATCAATTCCTCACGCATGGCTTCTGATTGTGTTGGCAGGCTCTGCTGTGGCAGTATTTTATTTTTTTGTCGGCGGAATTATCCGGCTGGGATATATCGATTATAATCTGGCACTGCTTGACCGCAGAAAGGTCGGACCGGGAATCATTTTCTCAAAAGGCAGGCTGTTTTGGCAGGCAGTTTGCATGCGGCTGGCCCTTCTTTTTATTCCGCTGTTTTGTGGGATATTTCTGATCGTTCCGGGGATAATCGTAAGCTATCGGTTTGCCATGACTCCTTATATTCTGGAAGAAAGACCTTCTTTTTCGGTTCGTAAGGCGATGCGGGAATCAGGCAAGATGATGAAGGGACACAAATGGCAGTTGTTTTGTCTGCATTTCAGCTTCCTTGGATGGCGGATTTTGGGAATGCTGACCCTTGGTATTGCCAATCTGTATGTATTGCCTTACCGTCATACAGCAGAAGCAGTTTTTTATAATGAAATTTCCGGCAGAGCAGCCGTTTACTACGGACGGAAGGAAGCCTGAAGAATCTCAAAATCTCCCTTGCAACAAGGGGGTTCTTTTGTTAGAATAAATACAGTTTACCAAAATGTAGGGAAGGAAGAACAGGATATATGGAAATCTTAGAAAAAACCTTATCTGAAAAAACAGAAGCTATTTATCATGAGTTTGCGGACAAGCTGGTGTATCCGATTAATTTCATGAAGCTGGATCCGGATAATAAAGAGGATTGCAGTCATCCGGTTGCCATGGACACAGGAAAAAAAGAATTCATTATCAAGCTGGATAACGGTCTGGAGGAGCATCTTTTTGAAAATGCCCTGGTTCGAGATGTCATTTACTGTTACCAGATGAGTTCACAGGCACCGGCGCTTATCCCGGTTTCCGAACATGATATGGATGCCTATCAGGCGGCCATGATGATTGGTTCTGTGATTATGGACATTGATGTGGAAAATAAGCTGAGAACCTACGATATGCATATTGATGATATTGACACCATGAGACTCAGTGACTTGTTTATGTTCCTGAAGTCCGGAATGTCTGAATATAACAGAGAACTTTATCATATTTTAGTGGCACTTCAGATTACACTTTTACTGTTTACTACATCAAATAAGAAAAATATACAGGATATTGTTGAGACATTTTATCTTTCAGATCCGGAAGCCATGGAGATGATTGATAAATTTACAGACATTATCGAGCGTTATGGTGTGGAAGACAACCGTTCCATGATGCGTTGTATGAGAAAAATTGCCCTTGCCTGCAATATGAAGGGACGACTGAATCTCGAGTATGAAGGGAAAATAACAACGATTTAATAAACCGGAGGCTTATATGCATCCCGCAGGCGCGGTGTTTTCACTGTCAGCGGGGTGCATTTTTATCATGTAAATTTTTACTGACAGCATGAGAGACGGGACAAAAAATGAATATAAAAGAATACTTAAAAAGAAATATATTACTGACAGACGGAGCCATGGGAACCTGGTTTGATTCCCTTGAGCCGGAAAATTATCTCTGCTCGGAGGCGGCTAATTATTTAAATCCGGGACTGATTCAGAAGATACACAGGTCCTATATTGAAAAAGGAGCACAGCTTATCCGAAGCAATACCTTTGCGGCAAATCGAGGTACCTATGAAAAACTCTGCGAAAGAGATGGAGTGCTGTTCCGGGAAGGAGGCTTTTCCGGGTTTGTAAAGGCCGGATATGAGCTTGCCAGACAGGAAGCAGAGAAGGCTTCCCGGGAAGGAAAACCTGTGTATGCAGCAGCAGACATCGGACCGATTTTTGAAGACAGTGAAAGTGAACCTTCCGAAGTCTGTAAACAGTATTATGAACTGGCAGACATTTTTCTCGAAGCAGGTGCGGATATTTTTGTTCTGGAGACTTTTCCGGATGAAGAGTATGTTTTAAAGCTGGCTCAATATATTAAAAAGAAGAAGGCGGATGTATTCATTATCGGGCAGTTTTCTTTTGTGCCGACAGGCTACAGCCGTACCGGACATTTTTATAAAAATGTACTGAAAAAAGCAATTCTGGCAGACTGTCTGGATGCCGTAGGATTAAACTGCGGTATCGGAGCTGCTCATATGGAAAAATTCTATAAAGAATTCCTTTCCTCGGAAGGAATTCCGGAAAAAACGGTGCTGACGGCGTTGCCAAACTGCGGATATCCTCAGATTGTCAGAGGAAAAGCAGTCTATTCGGACAGTGTAGAATATTTCGGAGATAAGGCGGCACATCTGGCAGAGATGGGAATCCGAATCCTCGGCGGCTGCTGCGGAACCACACCGGAATATATCGGAGAACTTTCCCGGAGACTTTTTGGAAAGAATCCGACTGCGGTAAAGACCATGCCGCAGAAAATTCATGTGACCTCCATAAAAAAAGAAGAAAATAAGAGCAGGAAAAACCGGTTCCGGGAGAAGCTGGAGGCGGGAGAAAAGGTTCTGGCACTGGAGCTGGATCCTCCATTTGATGCTTGTGCAGAGAAGATGATGGATGGGGCGAAGCTGCTTAGTGACAGCGGTATCGATGTGATTACCATTGCCGATTCGCCGCTGGCAAGGGCAAGAGCCGACTCTCTTTTGATGGCTGCGAAGATTCAGAGGGACACGGGAATTATGACAATGCCTCATCTCTCCTGTCGGGACAGAAACCGAATCGCCATAAGAAGCGGACTTTTGGGAGCACATATCAGTGATGTGAGAAACCTTCTGATTGTTACCGGAGACCCGGTAGGACGGGATGAAAGAGAATTTACCAAAGCGGTATTTGATTTTAATTCCATAAAGCTGATGAAATACGTCCGCGGTATGAATGAAGAAATATTCTGTGGAGATGAACTCTTTTACGGAGGGGCGCTGAATCAAAACGGAGCAAATCCGGAAAAAATCGCAGAACGGATGAAGAAAAAGATGGAAGCCGGATGTAGCTTTTTCCTGACGCAGCCGGTATATTCCGAAGAAGAGTTAGAGCGTCTTCGCTGGCTTCGGAATGAGACCGGAGCAAAGATTCTGATTGGAATTATGCCGTTGATAAGCTACAGAAATGCCCTGTTTATAAAAAATGAAATGCCGGGTATTTATGTGCCGGATGAGGTACTTTTGGCCTATTCTCCGGATGGAACGAGAGAAGAGTGGGAAGAGACGGCCATTCGTATCTGCAGCAATGTGATGAGAAAGGGAAAAGATATCGGGGCAGGATATTATCTCATGACACCGTTTCACAGAGTTTCCCTGATGAAGAAAATTCTGACACAGATGTAAGGAATACATGAATTGAGGTAGGAATGTTATGACAAAAAATGAATTATACCGATTGCTGGAGGATGGACCGGTTATTTTAGACGGAGCTACCGGTTCCAATTTACAAAAGGCCGGAATGCCGACTGGTGTCTGCCCTGAGCTTTGGATTCTGGAGCATGAAGATGCACTCATAAAACTACAGAAAGACTATGTTGAGGCAGGTACCCGTATTTTGTATGCACCGACATTTTCCGGAAACCGGATTAAGCTGGAAGAGTATGGACTGGGAGACAGAGCAGAGGAAATCAACAAAAGGCTGGTGGCAATCAGCCGGAAGGCCGCCGGGGAGAAAGCCCTCATTGCCGGTGACCTTACCATGACCGGAGTTGCTTTAAAGCCGGTTGGTCCGATGGAACTGGAAACCCTTATTGATATATATAAAGAACAGGCCGGTTATCTTCTGGAAGCCGGTGTAGATTTGTTTATAATCGAGACAATGATGAGCCTGGCGGAGACAAGGGCAGCCGTAATTGCCATAAAGGAAATCTGTGACCTTCCGGTAATGGCATCCATGACCTTTCAGGAGGATGGGCGGACCCTCTATGGGACAGACCCGGTGACTGCTCTTGTGGTACTTCAGAGTATCGGGGCGGATGTAGTGGGAGTCAACTGCTCCACAGGACCGGAGGAAATGTTGCCGGTAATCCGCACCATGAAAGAATATGCCCAGGTTCCGATTCTGGTGAAACCAAACGCCGGGCTGCCGGAGCTTCGAAATGGCGAAACTGTATATCCGATGGAAGCGGAAGAATTTGCTTCTTATGGCGCGGCATTTGTGGAAGCCGGCGCAGGATTCCTTGGCGGCTGCTGTGGAACCACGCCGGAGCATATCCGTGCTCTGGCAGAAAATGTCCGGGGACTTTCTGTGAAAGAGCCGCATAACCTTCATCCGTCAATGCTGGCATCCGAAAGAAAAAGTCAGGAGATTTCTCTCGACGGAGGGTTCCTGATTATCGGAGAGCGAATCAATCCGACCGGTAAAAAGAAGCTGCAGGCAGAGCTTCGGGCCGGTAATCTGGGAATTGTGGAAGAGATGGCGGAGCAGCAGGAGGAAATGGGTGCCCATATCCTTGATATTAATATGGGAACCAATGGAATTGATGAAAAAGAAATGATGCTCAAAGCCATTGAGCGGGTGACGATGGTGTCAGACCTTCCTCTTTGTATCGATACAAGCTATGTGGAGGTCATGGAAGCCGCCCTTCGGGCCTATCCGGGACGTGCTCTGATTAATTCTATCTCCATGGAAACGGAAAAGCAGGAAAAACTTCTGGCTTTGGCAAAAAAATATGGTGCGATGTTTATTTTGCTGCCTCTGTCTGATGAAGGGCTTCCGAAAAGTCCTGAGGAAAAAATCGGATACATTCATGCGATTGTAGATAAAGCGCAGAAAATGGGAATTTCCAGAGAACGGATAGTGGTGGATGGTCTCGTGACTACCGTGGGAGCCAATGAAAGAGCGGCCCTCGAAACACTGGAAACCATTCGTTACTGCAGGGAAGAACTTGGGCTTTGCACGACCATCGGCTTGTCCAATATTTCCTTTGGCCTTCCGGAAAGAGGTTATGTTAACGGAGCATTTGCCGCAATGGCGATTCAGAGCGGTCTGACCATGGCTATCGCCAATCCGTCCAATCAGATGCTGATGGGACTGGCTCTGGCATCCGATTTGCTGCAGAATAAAAAGGGCGCAGATGTTACCTATATTAACCGGGTGAAAAAAATGGGGCCGATTACCATTGGAAACGGCACGGAAGAAAAAGCAAAACAGGAGACAAAGAAGGGGCAGGCGATGGTGCCGGTGTATGATGCGGTTATTAAAGGCAACCGGGAAGGAATCGTTGCTCTTGTAAAAGAAACTCTGGAAAAGGGCAGCAGTCCGAAAGAGATTCTTGATACCATGCTGATTCCGGGAATAAATGAAGTGGGAAGACTGTTTGACATCCAGGAGTATTTCCTTCCACAGCTTATTGCCAGCGCCAACGCCATGAAAGAAGCCATCAATTATCTCGAGCCAATGCTGCAGGAAGAAGGCGGAAACGAAAAGCTTCCGGTTATCGTAATTGCTACCGTGGAGGGAGATATCCATGATATCGGGAAAAATCTGGTGGCATTAATGCTGAAAAATTATGGCTATGAAGTAATTGACCTTGGAAAGGATGTTCCGGCGGAGACCATCATTGCAAAGGCGCAGGAGCATGAGGCATCCATCATTGCCCTTTCTGCTCTGATGACGACAACCATGATGAAAATGAAAGAAACCATACAGCTCAGAAATGAAAAAAATCTGTCGGCCAAGGTCATTATCGGCGGTGCGGTGACAACCCAGAGCTTTGCGGATGAAATCGGCGCAGACGGATATTCCGGGGATGCCGCTGAGGCGGTAAAACTGGTACAGTCTCTGCTGTCCCAGCCATAACAGGAGGTAAAATAATGAAAATAGATGTAATTATACCAACCTACCGGCCGGATGAAAAGCTGGACCGCTGCCTGAGAATGCTCCGTAAACAGACGGTTGCTCCAAACCGTATTTTGCTGATTAACACAGAAGAATCTCTTTTCCACAGCAAAGAGTTTAAAAAGCTTCCTCAGGGAGAAATCATTCATATTACCAAACCGGAGTTTGACCACGGAGGCACAAGAAATCGTGCTGCGTCCATGTGCCACGGGGATGTGATTGTGCTTTTGACCCAGGATGCCATTCCGGCAGATGAATATCTCATTGAAAATCTGGTAAAGCCATTTGAAGATGAAGAGGTGTGTGCCGCTTATGGACGGCAGATGGCAGACTGGAAGGATAATCCGGTGGAAGCCTACACCCGTCTGTTTAATTATCCGAAAGAAAGTCGGGTGAAATCGGCAGAAGACCTGCCGGAGCTGGGAATCAAAACATTTTTCTGTTCCAATGTCTGTGCCGCTTATCGTAAATCCGTATACGATGAACTGGGAGGCTTTCCGCTTCATACGATATTTAATGAAGATATGATATTTGCCTCCCGTCTGATTGAGGAAGGAAAGAAAATTGCCTATACTGCGGATGCCAAAGTGTGGCACTGGCACAATTATACAGCAAAAGAACAGCTCAAACGAAACTTTGACCTGGCAGTTTCACAGGTAGATGCCGGCGGACTTTTCCTGACCGTCCGTTCGGAATCGGAGGGCATTAAGCTGGTGAAAAAAACCCTTGCCTATTTTATCCGGAAAAAGAAATATTCTCTTGTTCCGCACATTATTTTGCAGAGTGCTGCAAAATATATCGGATATAAGCTGGGACAGAACTATAAAAAGCTTCCGGAAACACTGATTCTTAAGATTTCATTAAATCCAACCTACTGGAACAGAAAGACCGGCGGCGAATTTTAAGAAATTATGTCTTGCAAACCGGGAAAAAGTAGTATAATGTATAAAAAGAGTTTATACCAGAGAGTATGCCCGATTGGGCTGATACAGGAGGTTTCAGGGTTTGGAAAATAATACAGAAACAAAAAAAATGAAGAAAAAAACCAGAAAACGCGGAAGAAAACGGAGAATTCTGGCGCAGATTACGGTCTGCCTGCTGCTGACGGTGCTTTTTGTCTGTTCCGCAGCGGGAGGAGCCGCCGCAGCATATTATAAAGCGGCAACCCGGACGATACAGACCGATACCAAGACCGCGCTGCGTAATGCCGATGTGGTAGACGCTGATTTGGTATATGATCAGGATGTGGTCAATATCCTGCTTATCGGTTGTGATAAGAGAGCAGATGAGACAGAAGCCGGTCGTTCCGATACGACCATGATTGCAACCATTGATTTAAAAAACGGTAAATTAAAGCTGACCTCTCTGATGAGAGATATGTATATTGATGTGCCGGGATATGGCTACCATAAGTTTAATGCAGCCTACTCCTATGGCGGCGTGCAGCTGGAATATGCCACCATCGCCGAGAATTTCGGAATCCGTCTTGACGGTTATGTGGAAGTCGATATGGCAGCCTTTCGTGAGGTTGTGGAATTGATTGGTGGTGTGCCGATGGATTTGACAGAGGCGGAAGCCTATTTCCTTCAGACGGCATATGTGAACTCCAAGCACGGAGAAAAGAATGTCACCGCGGGTTCCAATATGCTGACACCATATCAGGCACTGGCTTACTGCCGTATTCGTCAGGATGTGACCGGTGAGTTCGGTCGTACAGACCGTCAGAGAAAGATACTCATTTCCGTTTTCAACCAGCTTAAGAGTCAGGATATCATGACAATTACCAACGTTTGTATGAAAGCGTTAAAATATGTGACAACGGACCTTACAGAGGCTCAGATTCGAAGCCTGATGACATCCGTTATCAGTATGGGTACCACGGAGATTGAACAGCTTCGTATTCCATATGAAGGTTCCTACACCGAAGGAAGACTCAGCGGTAACGGTGCCTGGGTGATGCAGGTGGATTATGAGCTTAACCGTCAGGCGCTCCAGTACTTTATTTTCGGAACCGGCGAAGACCCGCAGATTCAGGATGAATACGGTGTTGGTAATGACAGATTTATTGAAGGATATTACCCGGAAAAAACAGAGGGTATTTCCACATATTAAAGGGAGAAGAAAAGATGAAACAGATTGTATTATCATTACTGGTGGACAACAACCCGGGAGTTCTGGCCAGGGTGGCTGCACTGTTCAGTCGCAGAGGCTATAACATTGACAGTCTTACGGCCGGAGTGACCAACAATCCAAAATATACAAGAATTACTGTTGCGGTGAGCGGTGACGATCAGATTCTTGAGCAGATCCGCAATCAGATTGGCAAGCTGGAAGAGGTTCGCCGCACTATCGTTCTGGACGATAAAGAGTCCGTATGCCGGGAACTGGTTCTGGTGAAAGTGATGGCAGATAAAAAGGATAAACAGGATATCATTGCCATTGCGGATGTATTCCGGGCAAAGATTGTGGATGTGGGAGCCAGCTCTGTCATGATCGAGCTGACCGGAACTCAGAATAAGCTGGATGCATTCCTTAATCTGATGGCAGATTTTGAAGTCCTTGAGATGGTAAGAACCGGTCTGACCGGCCTCGGAAGAGGAATAAGCACCTTATAATCTGCCCGATTCTTTAAAAAAAAGAAAACCTTGTCTTGATTTCTGAAAAGAAGAGTAGTATTATAGCGTGTGAATTACTTTAATGTTTTAAATTTATAGGAGGAAATAAAAATGGCAGCAAAGATTTTCTATCAGGATGATTGTAATTTATCATTATTGGATGGAAAGACCAT
This sequence comes from Eubacterium sp., assembly GCA_022769785.1. Taxonomy (GTDB): domain Bacteria; phylum Bacillota; class Clostridia; order Lachnospirales; family Lachnospiraceae; genus Anaerobutyricum. The sequence continues at coordinate 9,245 of JALEIY010000027.1, read as the reverse complement.
CGCAATCATCGGCTACGGCAGTCAGGGCCATGCTCATGCACTGAACTTAAAAGATTCCGGATGCGATGTTATCATCGGTCTTTATGAAGGAAGCAAATCCTGGGCAAAAGCAGAAGCACAGGGATTAAAGGTTTATACAGCAGCAGAAGCAGCAAAACGTGCTGATATCATCATGATTCTTATCAACGATGAAAAACAGGCCAAGCTTTACAAAGAAAGTATTGAACCGAACCTGGAAGAAGGCAATATGTTAATGTTTGCACACGGCTTCAACATTCATTTCGGATGTATCGTTCCGCCGGCAAATGTTGACGTTACCATGATTGCTCCAAAGGGACCGGGACACACAGTTCGTTCCGAGTACCAGGCAGGCAAAGGTGTTCCTTGTCTCGTAGCTGTTGAACAGGACTATACCGGAAAAGCACAGGAAATCGCACTGGCTTACGGTCTTGGAATCGGTGGAGCAAGAGCCGGCGTATTAGAGACCACATTCCGTACAGAGACAGAAACAGACCTTTTCGGTGAGCAGGCAGTTCTCTGTGGTGGTGTATGCGCATTAATGCAGGCAGGTTTCGAGACTCTCTGCGAAGCAGGATATGACCCTCGTAACGCATACTTTGAATGTATCCACGAGATGAAGCTCATTGTTGACCTGATTTACCAGTCCGGTTTTGCAGGAATGAGATACTCCATTTCCAATACAGCAGAGTACGGTGATTACGTAACAGGACCGAAGATTATCACAGAAGATACAAAGAAAGCCATGAAGAAAATCCTTTCCGATATTCAGGATGGTACATTTGCAAAAGACTTCCTGTTAGATATGTCTGATGCAGGTTCTCAGGTACACTTCAAAGCTATGAGAAAGCTTGCTGCAGAACATCCTGCAGAGAAAGTCGGAGAAGAAATCCGTAAGCTGTACAGCTGGAGCGACGAAGATAAGCTCATCAACAACTAATCTGAAAAAGCATTACATAGCATTTTCGATGATAAGATGAAGACAAGTGGGTATTTCCGTGAGGAGATACCCGCTTTTTTTACCCTTTGTCATTTAGATAATAATATGTTATGATTATTTCGACTATACTAATCGAAAAAGAGTACCGGCTCTGTAATCAGACGTAAAAGCCGGCAGAATAGAAAATGAAAATCATAAATCAGGAGGACAATATATGCTGAAGGTTTCGGAACTGAAAGGTTATACATTAAAACAGCAAAGAAAGATAAAAGAACTTGACGCGCAGGGATACCTGCTTGTTCATGAGAAGTCCGGGGCGAGGGTACTTCTCGTGGATAATGATGATGAGAATAAAGTGTTCAGTATTGCCTTTCGTACCCCGCCGGCGGATGATACCGGTGTGGCCCATATTCTCGAGCATTCCGTGCTCTGCGGCTCAAGAAAGTTCCCTTCTAAGGATCCTTTTGTGGAGCTGGCAAAAGGGTCCTTAAACACGTTTTTAAATGCCATGACGTATTCTGATAAAACCGTGTATCCAATCGCAAGCTGCAATGCCACAGATTATCATAATCTGATGGATGTCTATCTGGATGCGGTATTTCATCCGAATATTTATAAAAAAGATGAAATTCTCAAGCAGGAGGGATGGCATTATGAACTGGCATCTGCAGAGGATGAACTGACCTTTAATGGAGTCGTATATAACGAAATGAAGGGCGTTTTTTCATCTGCGGACGATATCCTTGAAAGAAAGATTCAGGCGGCGCTGTTAAAAGACACACCATACGCCTTTGAGTCCGGCGGAGATCCGGATGCCATTCCGTCTCTGACGAAAGAAAATTTCCTGGATTTCCACAGAAAATACTACCACCCGTCCAACAGCTATATTTATCTTTACGGAAATGTGGATTATGCCTCCGAGCTTGCATTTATTGACAGAGAATATCTGAGTCATTTTGACGCAAAGCCGGTAGACTCCGCTGTAGCATGGCAGCAGCCGTTTGCGGCACCATCCCGTGTGGAGGATACCTATCCGGTTTCTGAGGAGGACAACCAGGAAGAAGGCATTTATTTAAGTTATAACGTGGCTACGGGCTCCAGCAGTGAAACAGAAAAAATGCTGGCCCTTCAGATTCTGGAATATGTGCTTTTAGCCATGCCGGGAGCACCGCTTAAAAAATGCCTGATTGATGCCGGAATCGGAAAAGAAGTGGACAGCTTCTTCGATGCCGGAATTCAGCAGCCGATTTTTTCAGTCATTGTAAAAAATGTGAAAAAAGGAAAAGAACAGCTTTTCATTGATACTCTGAACCGTGAGCTTCAGAAGCTGGTGGACGAAGGAATCAATAAAAAAGCAATTTACTCTGCCATTAATAATTTCGAATTCAAATACCGGGAGGCAGATTTCGGAAGATATCCGAAAGGGCTGATTTACGGTCTGAATTTCTTAAATACCTGGCTTTACGATGATGAGAAAGCGATGGAGCTGGGAGATGCCCTGCCGGTATTACATTCATTAAAAGAAAAAGCAGAAACCGGCTATTTTGAAGAACTGATCCGGGACTGCATATTAAATAACAGCCATAAAGCCTATGTAAATCTGTATCCGGAGCAGGGTAAAAATGAGCGGATGGAAAAACAGCTTAAGGAACAGCTTGCCAGAGTAAAGAGTACGCTGAACAAAAAACAGCTTTATTATCTGACCGAAGAAACGAGAAAATTAAAAGAATTTCAGGAGACACCGTCAACACAGGAAGAACTGGAAAAGATTCCGCTTTTATCCATAGACGACATTAAGAAAGAGGTTCTCCCATACCGCAACGAGGAGATGACCATCGGAGGTATTCCGGCTGTTGTGCATGATTATATGACCAACGGCATCGTATATATGGATTTCTGCTTTGATTATTCCGAATTGCCACAGGAGCTGATTCCATATGCGACCATGCTGGTGGAACTGTTCCGTTATGTGGATACCGCCAGCCACAGCTATAATGAACTGGCCACAGAAATCAACTTAAAAATCGGCGGACTCTCCTTCCAGACAGGAACCTATACCCTTCTGTGGAAAAAAGACGGCTTCCGTCCGTATTTCAGCATCCGGATGAAATGTATGGAAGACCAGGTGGCGGACGGTATGAAACTCATGAAGGAGGTATTATTCACTTCCAGACTGGAGGATACCAGAAGAATTAAAGAAATTCTTTCTGAAATCCGAACCAAAATGGATGCGCGCATTCCATCGGCCGGTCATGTATATGCATCAAACCGTGCACTCTCCTATGTAGACCCGCAGGGACAGTATAAAGATATTGCGGAGGGTATCGGATATTATGACTTCATCAAGGATATGGATGATCATTTCGAAGAGAAAAAAGATGAATTTGTCCGTCGTCTTTACCAGGCCCTGGAATGTATTTTCCGCAAAGAAAATCTTACACTCAGTCTGACAGGACAGTTTGGATTTAAGTCTCTTCTGGAAGGCGAGGTAAGCGCATTTGTGGCGAAGCTTTTTAATACGCCATGTGTGAAGGCGGTGCCGGTATTACAACCGGAGAAAAAGAATGAAGGCTTTAAGACCTCCAGCAAGGTACAGTATGTGGCTTCTGCCGGCTCTTTCGAAAAAGAAGGACAGACCTATACCGGAGCACTTCGGGTACTGCGAACCATTTTCTCTTACGATTATCTTTGGGTGAATGTCCGGGTGACCGGAGGAGCATACGGCTGTATGTGCGGATTTTCCAGAAGTGGTTACGGGTATTTTGCTTCATACAGAGACCCGCATCTGAAATCTACTCTGGAAGTTTATAAAAATGCGGCGGACTATGTCCGGAGCTTTGATGTCAATGACCGGGATATGGTGAAATATATTATCGGAACCATCAGTGGAATGGACATGCCAATGGGACCGGCAGCCATGGGAGACCGCTCCTTTACTGCATATCAGTGCGGCGCTACCGTAGAAATGATTCAAAAGGAACGAAATCAGGTTCTGGAAACGACACAGGAAACGATTCGGGGATTGGCTCCTTATATTGAGACCATCATGGATGCCGGAGTGGTCTGCGCCATTGGAGACGAAAAAAAGATTCAGCGGGAAGAAGAAATGTTTGAAAATGTCCGCAGTCTGCTTCAGTAGGCTCCGGAAAAGAAAAAGAGGATAGGATATCATGAAAAAAAGTTTTAAATCAGGATTTGTGACAATCATTGGAAGACCGAATGTGGGGAAATCCACATTAATGAATCATCTGATTGGTCAGAAGATTGCCATTACCTCCAACAAGGCTCAGACAACCAGAAACCGGATTCAGACCGTGTATACCTGTGATGAGGGACAAATCGTATTTCTGGACACACCGGGGATTAATAAAGCAAAAAACAAGCTGGGAGATTATATGCTCTCTGCAGCGGAGAGAACCTTAAACGAAGTGGACCTCATTTTATGGCTGGTGGAGCCGACAACCTTTATCGGCGGCGGAGAACAATATATTATCGAAAAGCTTCAAAATGTGAAAACTCCGGTTTTCCTTGTCATCAATAAAACAGACCTGGCAGGCGAAGAGGAGATCTTAAAAGCAATCGTTGCCTACAAAGACAAGGTGAATTTTGCGGAAGTGATTCCAGTCAGCGCTTTAAAAGGAACCAATACCGAAGACCTTTTATCTTCCATCCTTTCTTATCTTCCGGAAGGACCGATGTACTATGATGAGGATACAGTAACCGACCAGCCGGAGCGGCAGATTGTGGCGGAGCTTATCAGAGAAAAGGCACTTCGACTCTTAAGTCAGGAGATTCCTCACGGGATTGCGGTGATGATAGAGCGGATGAAAACCCGGAAAAAAGGAGATATTGTGGATATCGATGCGGTCATTGTCTGTGAAAGGGATTCGCACAAGGGTATTATCATCGGAAAGCAGGGTGCCATGATAAAAGAAATCGGAACGCAGGCCCGCACAGAGATTGAGAATCTTCTGGATACAAAGGTGAATCTTAAAATGTGGGTGAAGGTGAAAAAAGACTGGCGTGACAGTGACCTTCTGCTCAAAAACTATGGATTTGATAAGAGAGATTTGTAATTAGGAAATTATGAGAGAACCGTTTAAAGTAACAGGGATTGTGCTGTCTGTCTATCCCATCGGGGAAAATGACAGACGGCTGACCATACTGACAAAAGAGAGGGGAAAGGTTCAGGTTTTCGCCAGAGGATGCCGCAAACCGAACCATCCCCTTTTTGGTGTGTCCCAGCCGCTGGTTTTCGGTGAATTTATGATTGTGGAAGGAAGGAGCTTTACATACCTGAATTCTGCGGAAGGAAAAGAATACTTTCCATGGCTGAAAAAAGAACTGGACAGCATTTATTACAGCACTTATTTTGCAGAGCTGGCAGAGTATTTTACGGTGGAAGGGATGGACGAGAGAAATATCCTGAATCTTTTATTTGTGACATTTCAGGCCATGAAAAAAAAGCTGGTGCCCTTCCCGCTTATACGGCGGATTTATGAGTACAAAATCCTTCAGTTTTACGGAATCAGCCTGGAATGCTTTCGCTGCCTTTCCTGTGGAAAGGAAGAAGAGCTTGTGACCCTGTCTGTGGAAAACGGAGGGATGTACTGCCGGGACTGCGGAAGCCAGATTCATGGAAATCCGGTGGAGCCGGCGGTGCTTTATACTCTGCAGTTTGTGTCTGCCGCACCGCTGTCAAAGCTGTATACTTTTACATTAAAAGAATCTGTTTTTCTGGAATTTCAATGGATTGTGAAACAATTTTTCCGCATTCATGCAGAACACAGATTTTTGTCGGCCGAGATGCTGGATGAATTATAAAAAGGGGAAAAAAGATGAGTGAGAAAATTGTATTCTGTAAAGGTGGAGGCTGTACGGCAAAGCTTGGCGCCGGGGCACTGAGCCGGATTCTTGAGATGCTGCCGAAGTCACCGGAGGATAAAAATATGCTGGTAGGCTGTGACAGCAAGGATGATGCGGCTGTATACCGGATATCCGATGAGGTTGCCATTGTGCAGACTCTTGATTTTTTTCCTCCGATGGTAGAAGACCCTTACATTTTTGGGAAAATTGCCGCAACCAATGCTCTCAGTGATATTTTTGCCATGGGAGGGCAGGTAAAGACCGCGTTGAATATCGTCTGTTTTCCGGAAGATATGAGTTTAAATGTTTTGGGGGAAATCATGCGGGGTGGTCAGGAAAAAGTGGCTGAGGCCGGCGGGGTTTTAGCCGGAGGTCACTCCATTGCCGATGACGGGGTAAAATACGGCCTTTCCGTTATGGGAACGGTACATCCGGACAAAATATATCAGAATAATACAGGAAGACCGGGAGATGTCCTGGTGCTGACAAAAAAACTGGGCGTTGGAATCATCTGTACAGCAAACCGTATCGGAGAAGCATCGGAGAAAGCCATGAAAGAGGCAGTGAATTCCATGACAACGCTGAATAAGGCGGCTGCAGAGATTTCGCGCAAATATGAAGTCCATGCCTGCACAGATGTAACCGGATTTGGATTTTTAGGCCATCTGCATGAAATGATGGATGGGAAGAATTCCTGCCGGATTTTTTCAGAGAAGGTACCGGTTATGGATGAGGTTATGGCATATGCCGATGAGTTTTTCCTTACAGCGGCAGCGCAGAAAAACAGAAATTACGCAGAAAAGTATGTGGAGTTTCAGAACTGCTCCTTTGCCATGGAGGAAGTCCTTTTTGACCCGCAGACCTCCGGGGGACTGCTTTTGGCCGTGGCACCGGATTGTGCCGATGCCATGACAGAGGAAATGAATCATCAGGGGATTCCGGCTGCGGCAGTGGGAGTGATTACCGAAAAAAAAGATACGGAGATTACGGTAGAGGCGTAGCATAAGCTGACAGAGTGACGGGAGAAACTATGATTAAAAAAGAAGAAAGGCTTGTGATAACCTTCTATGCCACCGCAGACGCCATGGCTATGGAGGAAAACTGCATGAGTGAGCAGGTAGAGGGCCGACTGATTCCGGTTCCGGGATTCATTTCCGCCGGCTGCGGTCTGGCGTGGAGTATGAAACCGGAAGGCAGAGAAGAGATTATCGCAAAAATGAAGAAATGGGATATCTGCCCGCAGGAAATGCATATTTGCAAAGTGTAAGAAAACGCACGGAAATGGAAAATTCTTTAAAATATTCTTGAAATGTATCATTATACAGGGTAGAATAATAAACGATGTTAATAACGAAAATGAAAAAGAGGTAACAGTCATGGAAAAAACAATGGACAAGATTATCGCACTCGCGAAAGCAAGAGGTTTTGTATATCAGGGCTCCGAGATCTACGGCGGTCTGGCGAATACCTGGGATTACGGTAACCTTGGCGTGGAACTGAAAAATAACGTGAAAAAAGCCTGGTGGAAAAAGTTCATTCAGGAAAGCCCGTACAACGTTGGTGTGGACTGCGCGATTCTGATGAATCCACAGACATGGGTGGCATCCGGACATCTGGGCGGTTTCTCCGACCCGCTGATGGACTGTAAGGAATGTAAAGAAAGATTCCGTGCCGACCAGCTGATTGAAGACTTCGCAAAGGAAAACGGTATCACACTGGAATCTTCCATCGACGGATGGTCCCAGGAGCAGATGAAAGCATTCATCGATGAAAATCAGGTGCCATGTCCAAGCTGCGGCAAACATAACTTTACGGATATCCGTCAGTTCAATCTCATGTTCAAGACCTTCCAGGGTGTAACAGAGGATGCAAAGAATACCGTATATCTTCGTCCGGAAACGGCACAGGGTATTTTTGTAAACTTCAAAAATGTACAGAGAACCTCCAGAAAGAAGGTTCCTTTTGGTATCGGTCAGATTGGAAAATCCTTCCGAAACGAGATTACACCGGGTAACTTTACCTTCCGTACCAGAGAATTTGAGCAGATGGAACTGGAATTCTTCTGTAAACCGGACACAGACCTGGAATGGTTTGCATACTGGAAGGATTATTGTGTAAACTGGCTGAAAGATCTGGGAATCAAAGATGAAGAGATGCGTATCCGTGACCACGACAAGGAAGAGCTGTCCTTCTATTCCAAGGCAACTTCCGATATCGAGTTCCTCTTCCCATTTGGCTGGGGAGAACTGTGGGGTATCGCAGACCGTACCGATTATGACTTAAGCCGTCATCAGGAAGTATCCAAAGAAGATATGTCCTACTTTGACGACGAAGAAAAGAAAAAATACATTCCGTATGTTATTGAGCCATCCTTAGGTGCAGACCGTGTTACACTGGCATTCCTCTGTGCAGCATACGATGAAGAAGAGATTAAAGAAGGCGACGTGAGAAATGTGCTGCATTTCCACCCGGCTCTTGCTCCGGTTAAAATCGGTGTTCTTCCTCTCTCCAAAAAGTTAAACGAAGGCGCGGAAAAGATTTATCAGGAATTATGCAAGACCTATAACTGTGAATACGATGACAGAGGTAATATCGGAAAGAGATATCGTCGTCAGGATGAGATTGGTACACCATACTGTATCACTTATGACTTTGATTCTGAAAACGATGGAGCAGTTACCGTTCGTGACCGTGACACCATGGAACAGGAAAGAATCAAAATCGAAGACCTGAAGGCTTACTTCGAGGAGAAATTCTGCTATTAATTCCTTTGCCGGTCTATTTGGAAAATATGCATAAAATATGCTCTGAAAATCAGAGGGGATTTTGCATGTATTCGGGATAAAAAGAAAGAAAAAAGAATGCACTTAATTTTATTAAGCAAAAAGTAATTGCACAAAATAAAATTAAGTGCATGTTTGTAGCGACTGTCAAAATTATTAGAATTTACTTTAAAAGGACAAGTGAAATTCGTCAAATATAATGAAACTTAAAAAAACGAGAAAAACCACTTGCTTTTTTTAAGAAATGGATGTATTTTATATCTAGCAATTGCGACAAACACATAATTTAATCTTAGAATGAGAACAAGGGCGTTCGCGAATCATCAGATTCTCGGACGCTTTTCTATTTTAAAAGGAAAGGATGTTACGATTATGAAAACGAATGTCAAAGAGATTTTTGGTGTTAACGTATTTAATGACGCAGTGATGAAGGAACGTCTTCCGAAGGCTGCCTATAAAAAGATGAAAGCAACCATCGAAGCAGGTGCGGAGCTGGATCCGGACGTAGCGGATATCGTTGCTCATGAGATGAAAGAATGGGCCATTGAAAAGGGCGCAACACATTTTACACACTGGTTCCAGCCTCTGACCGGTATCACAGCTGAAAAGCATGACGCATTTATTGACCCGCAGAGTGA
>JALEIY010000003.1 GCA_022769785.1 Eubacterium sp. | reverse complement strand
GGCGAAGCCTCTGACTGCGCCTCTCTTCATCTTCCCTACACCAGGCTTTATCTGGTAAATCGCCTGGCATCCTTTATCATCGACAGCATCCTCAGATGCAGTGTAAACTATTTATGAAAGCATTTCACCTTATGCCACTGCGCAAAAAAGGGCGGTTCTCTTTCTAAGAGAAATCCGCCCTGTTGTTTCACTCATTCGGGGAATGGGTATCCCCTGCTGAGATGATTATTTTGTATTATCTTTTTCAAACTGACGCATGAACTCAACCAGTTTTTCCACGCCTTCGATTGGCATCGCATTGTAAATGGAAGCACGCATTCCACCTACGGTTCTGTGTCCTTTCAGGTTTACAAAGCCTGCCGCTGTTGCTTCCGCAACAAATTTGGCATCCAGGTCCTTATCACCGGTAACAAACGGCACATTCATAAGAGAACGGTCTTTTTTCTCAACGGTTCCCTTAAACAGCTGGCTTTCATCCAGGAAATCATAAAGAATCTTCGCTTTTTTCTCGTTATATTCTTTCATCGCTTCCAGGCCGCCCTGCTTCTTTAACCATTTGAATACTTTACCGCAGATATAAATGCCGTAGCAAGGAGGTGTATTGTAAAGAGAATCCTTATCTGCCTGTGTTTTGTATTTTAACATGGTAGGAGTACCTTCCATAACATCATCGCGAATCAAATCTTCACGGATGATAACGATAACCACGCCGGCAGGACCTACATTCTTCTGAACGCCGCCATAAATCACACCATATTTTTCCACATCGTGTGGTTCGGATAAGAAACAGGAGGAAACGTCAGCCACCAGTGTTTTTCCTTTTGTATTCGGAAGCTCTTTAAACTTGGTTCCGTAAATTGTGTTGTTTTCGCAGATGTAAACATAATCGGCATCTTCGCTGATTGGCAAATCAGAGCAGTCCGGAATATAAGAAAATGTCTTATCTTCAGAAGAAGCAATCTTTACCGCTTTTCCGTAACGGCTTGCTTCCTGATAAGCTTTCTTAGCCCACTGACCGGTAATGATGTAATCTGCCACACCATTTTTCATCAGATTCATCGGAATTGCGGAAAACTGCTGGGAAGCACCGCCCTGAAGGAATAATACCTTATAATTATCCGGTATCTTCATCAGGTCTCTTAAATCCTGCTCCGCTTCTTTAATAATGTTATCAAAAACCTTGGATCTGTGGCTCATTTCCATTACGGACATTCCGCTTCCTTTATAATCCAACATTTCTGCCGCTGCTTCCTGTAATACTTCTTCCGGTAAAACTGCCGGACCAGCTGAGAAATTATATACTCTTCCCATGTTTGTTTCCTCCTTAAGATAAAAATATCTTTTTACTTTTATCTGATATGTACTATCGTTAAAATATTGACAATCCTTGTGGACAGTTCCTGTCCTTTCTCGGAAAATGACAGGGCCGTCGCGAAGACTGCCCCGTTATTATATACCCTAAAGGATAACATTGCAAATTTTTATTTTTAAAGTAAACCTGTACTGAAATAGCGTTCCATTCTGTCCGGCAGCACCGTGGCAATCACTTTGTCTTTTCCGTATTTTTCTGCCATCTGTTTGCAGGCCCAGATGTTGGCTCCGGAAGAGGTTCCGCATAACAGTCCCTGAACCTTTGCCAGTTCTCTTGTGGTGTTCATGGCATCCTCATCCGTCACCGTTACCACTTCGTCAATCAGAGAGGTATCGAGAACCGCCGGAATAAATCCGTCTCCGATTCCCTGAATCTGATGAAGTCCCGGTTCATCTCCCAGAAGTGCAGAGACATTTTTCGGTTCTACCGCACATACAACCAGATTCGGGTTTTTCTCCTTTAAAAATTTGCTGATTCCCTGTAATGTGCCACCGCTGCCAAGACCGGATACAAAAATATCTACCTTCCCGCCCAGCTGCTCATAAATCTCCGGTGCCGTGGTCAGATAATGAATCTCCGGATTGTGTTCATTTTCGAACTGCTGCGGCATAAAATAATCCTCTGACTGAGAAACAATTTCGTTGGCCTTTGCCACACATCCGTCCAGACTTAAATGTGCCGGTGTCAGCACCAACTCTGCCCCGAGAGCGCGGATAATCTTTTTCCGCTCTTCACTCATATTTTCCGGCATTACAATAATAACCTTATAACCCATTCGAACACCGCATAATGCCAGACCGATTCCGGTATTGCCGGAGGTCGGCTCCACAATGGTCATACCTTTTTTCAGCTTTCCTTCTTTTTCTGCGGCTTCTATCATATTTTTGGCAACACGGTCTTTAATGCTGCCTCCCAGATTTAAAAATTCTGCTTTTGCAAAAATCTGACAACCTGTTGTTGTGCTTAAATCAACAATGGGTGTATTTCCGATCATATCCAAAACATTTCTGACAACCATTTTTTCTCCTCTCCGGTACGGTTTTCACTTTATTTTCCAACCTATCATATCATATTTATACGAAATTTTAAAATAGTTTTTATGATACTTTATGACATTGACAAACCCTGTGCCACCCGTTAGAATTCATCTGATAGCATTTCTTAATTTAAACTGTTTTCAGGAGGAGCCATGAGAATCTGGTGCAGATTATTTGAAAAAAATCATCTATTAAAAGATACCGTCATTGAGAATTATGATATGAGCATGTCCAGGACCGCCAAGGTTTACGACAGTCTGGAAAAAGCATGTTACGAATTTGACCTGGAAAAGCCTCTCTGGCTGGATAAAAACAAAAGAGAATTTATTCGCCACAGCCGGACCCGTTTCACTCAGGATAATTTTATTGAGCAAATTGATTTTGACTATCTGGATTTTCATGTAATTGAGGAAGATTATTAAGCTCTTTCCGGTTTCATATTCCCCGCCAAAAGTCCTGCGGAAATGATGTATAATCTTCATTTCCTTCCATATACTGTTATAACAGATATACCGAACAAGGAGTCCTTATGAACCGACCTGTTTTATGGATGATTTGTTTTTGTTTTCTCCTGCTGACCTCCTGTGGACTGCTGGCCGGTCCCGGTAATCATGACCGGTCGGTCTCCGAAAAGACAGAAGGCACCGGCAGCGAAACTACAACGGCGGCAGAAACGGACAATACCGGAATGTCCACGGAGGCAACTGCCGAAAGCCCCTCTTATGTTGACCCGAATACCCTTTCTAATACCATGATGGCATGGTGGTTTATGCGAAATGAAAATCATACCGCGCCTTCCGCTCAGGAGGAAATTGACCTTTCCCGTTATAATGCCTGGTATGTAAAAACAGACCTTAAGGCAGACGAAAAGCCGGTCTTTCTCACCTTTGACTGCGGTTATGAAAACGGATATACACCCGGTATGCTGGATGTTCTGAAAAAGCATAAAGCCCCTGCCGCTTTTTTTCTGTGCAAGCATTTCATTAAAGATCAACCGGAACTCGTAAAAAGAATGAAAAAAGAAGGACATATTGTCGGAAATCACACGGCAAATCATATTTGTATGCCGGAAGCCTCCGAGCGGGAAATCCGGGAAGAAATCGCCGAAAATGCCGCATACATGAAAGAAGCGACCGGATACGAAATGGATCATTTCTTCCGGCCGCCAAAGGGTGAATACAGCGAGCGTACGCTTCAGATTACAAAGGATATGGGATATATTACTGTTTTCTGGAGCCTGGCATATCTGGATTACGATGTGAACAAACAGCCGGGAAAAGAATATGTCGTTAATCAGTTCGCCAAATATATTCATCCCGGTGCCATACCGCTGATTCATAACGTATCCAGCTCCAATGCCGAAGCTCTTGATGACGTCTTAACTGCTCTGGAACAGGAGGGCTACAGCTTCTGCTCCTTAAATGAGCTTCCTTAAGCAAAAAATTCCTGAAGTACATCCTCCAGCAGCTTCTCTTCTTCCAGAGAAACCGGACGGTCTGTTTTTCTCTTTCGTCCGTTCTGCTGCGCATAGCGGAGCAGGCGGCGGCTGCGTTCCTTACGCTCTGCCGGCTCTTCCACAGCCTCTCTTCCGCTTATGGTATTTTCCAGAACATTTTCCAGATAATCATTCATATTGGTAATCACATACTGTTTTTTCTCATCTGCTCTTAAAAATATATTCAGGAAAAGAAGTCCTCCCGCTGCAGTGATTCCTGTAAGATACGTTATCATTACCTCCGTGAGAGTTTGTCCCTGCTGGGAGGCGGCCAAGGCTCCGGCAGCACCGGCTATGGCACATCCTGCCACCGTAAGACGTTCCAGAGTTACCCAGAAAGCACACGGCAATCCACAAATTCTCTTTTTGCGGAATAATCTGTCCACAAAAGTAGCTACATTGTTCACTTTTACATTCATTTCATGATAATCTTCATATTTTTTTCTCAGGGAAACCAGCCATTTTTTCTTTGTCTTACCAATCTGGGAAGTGGCTCTTATCATTCCCGCATAGGATATCTCAAGAATAAACCAGCTAATCACACCAAGAACGCAGCAGGTCATAATGGCCTTCATAAAAACAGAACTCTCTATTATGTATTCAAACATATTCATTCCTCCTGTTAAAGACAGTTTTTGAAGCTAACCCGCAACAGACCTTCTATAAAACGGCCGGTCGGGACTGCACCGGTTTTCAGTCGGACCTTACCCGCACTGCCTTCCGCCAGGAAGCGTTTCGCAGGATTTCATGCCGCTGGTACTATCTGCTCCTCAAATTATCTGTTGGGATTTGTCCCAATTATAAGCAATGAAAAACTGTTTGAAAAGGGGGATTCGTTCGTAAAAAAAACCCTTTCTCCTGCAAAAAGAGAAAGGGTTCCTGTCAATTACATATAAGATGACAGATTATCTGCTCATTTTCAAAAACATAGCCGCAAGAAGCTTCACCGTGTGAATGATTGCCTGCTCTTCAAATGTCTCATAAGCCACCGGAGCACTGTCATCGGCCTTGTCCGAAATCGCACGGATAATCACAAACGGAATGTTGTTAAGCGTCGCAACCTGAGCCATGGCTGCTCCTTCCATCTCGGCACAGTAGCCACCAAACTGCTCGATGAGCATTTTTCTTGTTTTATTGTCAGAAATAAACTGGTCACCGGTCACCACTCGTCCCACAAAGCACTGAATCTCCGGATTCACAATCTCGCAGGCTTCCTTTGCCATCGCTACCAGTTCACAGTCTGCCTGAAAAACAGAAGAAGTAAGTCCCGGAATTACACTTCTTTCGTAACCAAGTCCGGTCACATCAAAATCATGCTGCAAAGCATCGGAAGAAATCACGATATCTCCCACATTGATATCCTTGTACAGACCGCCGGCAACTCCGGTATTAATTACCATATCCACACCGTAAACATTAATAAGAATCTGTGTACAGATAGCCATGTTTACCTTGCCGACACCGCTCTGTACCACTACCGCATCCTGATTCCAGAGATTACCGTGGTAAAACGTCATCCCTGCAACTACCTTTTCCTCCGCATCCTTCATCTGATGAATCAGAGAAGCAACCTCTTCTTTCATGGCCCCAATTACACCGATACAAACCATTATTTGACCTCCATCTTTATTATAATATTCATATTCTGCTTTTTTTGATACTTCATATATAATCTGAATTATATCATACGAAAAGCCTTTTTTAAAGCTGTATCTGTCTCAATTTTTGTACAAATTTTTTCTATCCATTTAGAATAAAAAGTGCTATACTGTCTGTACGCATAAAACCGCCCTTCATTCTATGCGAATATTAAGGGCGTAAATTATCATAAAATGGAGCGATGAATATGTATCAGTATAGAACAAAGGGCACCTGCGCCCGTGAGATTCAGTTTGACGTAACCGATAATAAAGTACATGATATCCGTTTTATCGGAGGATGCATGGGTAACACGCAGGGCGTATCCCTTCTGGCAGAAGGACGCGATATTGACGAATTAATCGGCCTCTTACAGGGTGTTGACTGCGGCGGAAGGGGAACCTCCTGTCCGGACCAGCTTGCCCTCGCTCTGACCGCATACAAGCAACAGATTCAATAATCATTCCGGAGGCATCAATATATGAAAAGAATTATTTTAACCGGCGGAGGAACTGCCGGCCATGTGACACCGAACATGGCACTGATTCCTTTCCTGAAAGAAGAAGGGTACGATATCCAGTATATCGGTTCCTATAACGGCATCGAGAAAAAGCTGATTGAAGAGATGGGCATTTCCTATCACGGAATCTCTTCCGGAAAGCTTCGCCGCTATTTTGACCTTAAGAATTTTTCCGACCCTTTTAAGGTGGTAAAGGGTTACGCACAGGCTTCACATCTCATTAAAAAAATGAGACCGAACATCGTATTTTCCAAGGGGGGTTTTGTGGCTGTTCCGGTTGTACTGGCAGCAAAAAGACATCACATCCCTGTGATTATTCATGAATCGGATATCACACCGGGCCTTGCCAACAAGCTGTGTATCCCGTCCGCAACAGCGGTCTGCTGTAACTTTCCGGAGACCTTAAAGCATCTTCCGGAGGATAAGGCCGTTTTAAGTGGTTCCCCGATTCGTCAGGAGCTTTTTGCCGGGAACCGTGAAGAGGGGCTTCGTCTCTGCTCCTTTGACGGAACCAAACCGGTTCTTCTTGCCATGGGCGGAAGTCTTGGCGCCGTTGCCATTAACAATGCCCTTCGCAGCAATCTTGAAGAGCTTCTGAAACAGTTTGATATTATCCATCTGTGCGGAAAGGGCAATTACGACTCTTCTCTGGAAAACATGGCAGGATACAAGCAGTTTGAATACGCAAAGGCAGAACTTACTCACCTCTTTGCCGCCTCCGACCTGATTATCTCAAGAGCCGGAGCCAATGCCATCTGTGAGTTACTCGCCCTGAAAAAGCCGAATATCCTGATTCCTCTTCCGGCGGCTCAGAGCCGGGGCGACCAGTTATTAAACGCTGCTTCCTTTGAGAAATCCGGTTACAGCTACGTTCTTCAGGAAGAAGAGTTGAATGATGATACGCTGCTTCGTGCGATTCAATATGTATATGATGAGCGTGAGGAATATATTCAGGCTTTAAAAGAAAGCAAATTAAATGACTCCATCGCTATTATCATGGATTTGATACGAAAATACGCTAAAGAGAAACGATAAAGCAAATAAACAAAGCCCCTGTATCCGGGTGATGCTCTTTTTCAGAATGTACCACAGTTCTGAAAAAGACTGTCACCGCCAATACAGGGGCATTTTTTATTCTGTCACTTCCACCTGACAGCTTTTCATTACATTAAGCGCCGCCTGATGAGCCGCCGTTGTCACTCCCGCACAGCATTTTCCATCTACTGTGAGGGGAACCTCCGGAAGAAATCCTTTAATCATCAGGGCATTTGAAACAACACAGATATCAGTGCAAAGACCAATTAACTCAATGGACTCTATTTTTTTCTTCTTATTAAGAGCCCGGAGGAACTTCGCCAGTTTACGGGAGCCAAAGGTGTCTTTTTCAAAAACTGCATAGGCCTTCTGTGCGTATGGCTTCAGTTCGTCAATCAGCTCATGACCTTCGGTTCCTCTGATGCAATGCGCCACCGGAAGTTTTTTCCCTTCCTGTGTCCTGCTGTAATTTTCTTTATGCGTATCTTTTGTGAAAATCACTTTTCCATCAAACTCACGAACCTTTTTCACAACTTCCGGTACGATGGCACGTGCTTCCTCCGTACCCAGGGCTCCATCCACAAAATCTTTCTGCATATCAACAACAATCAAAAATTTTGACATATTATCCCTCCATCTCAATCTTAAGTCCCACCGGACAATGGTCTGAACCGAAAACATCCGTATAGATAAGCGCATCTTCAATCTTTTCTTTCAGGCTCTCCGATGTAACAAAATAGTCAATACGCCATCCGGCATTTTTCTCTCGCGCCTTAAAGCGGTAAGACCACCAGGAATACACTCCGGTCACATCCGGATAAAGATACCGGAAACTGTCCACAAAGCCCGCATTTAAGAGTTCTGTAAATTTATCTCTTTCTTCCTGAGTAAAGCCGGCATTTTTCCGGTTTGTTTTCGGATTCTTAAGGTCAATCTCCTGATGCGCCACATTCAGATCTCCCGTCATGATAACCGGTTTTTTCTCATTGAGAGAAAGAAGATATGCACGAAAATCATCTTCCCACTTCATACGGTAATCCAGCCTTGCCAGTTCATTTTGTGAATTTGGCGTATAAACCGTCACAAAATAAAATCCGTCAAACTCCAGCGTAATCACGCGGCCTTCGTGGTCATGTTCTTCAATTCCTATTCCATAGGAAACCTGAATCGGTTCTTTTTTTGTAAAAACGGCAGTGCCGGAGTATCCTTTTTTCTCCGCATAATTCCAGTAACAATGATATCCCTCCGGGGCAAAATCAATCTGCCCTTCCTGGAGCTTTGTTTCCTGCAGGCAAAAAATATCTGCATCCGCCTCATTAAAAAAATCTTCAAATCCCTTTTTCACGCAGGCACGCAGCCCATTTACATTCCATGAAATCAGTTTCATTCTTCACAATCTCCTCTATCTGTATTCAAAATCAATCTTAATGTCATTTCCTCTGGTTTCCACCGTCGCAATACTTCCGCACACCATCGGCATCATCGGAGGAATATGTCCCAAATCCACATCCATGATGATCGGAACTCCAAGGTCTTCCAGGGCTCCGGTTACGGCGTTATACTGATTCATTCCCATCATTTCCTCTCCATGACAAAGAGGTCTTCCGATAAGAAATCCTTTTGCGCAGTCAAACCAGCCGGAATGCCGAAGCTGCCAGAGGGCACGGCGAATGGACATCACATTCAAATCGCAGGCTTCCAGGAACCAGAGCACCCCGTCCTCTTTGTATTTTTCATTAAATTCTTTTACCTTATCAAAGCAGGTGCCGTTTAAGGTTATCAGACTGTCCAGACATCCCCCAAGAAGTCTTCCCTGCATCCGGCAGTCCTTGTCCGGGAACCGATGAAGCACCCGAGGCTCCGACACGTTGTAAGGAGCCAGCGGATTATCTTCCGTTTTTAAGCTTTCCTTTTCCCATTTGTCATAGCCGTGTACGCTGTGGCTTTTTCCGGTCAGAATATTTAAGGCATCTCCCAGCGCTTCATGCCATGGCTCCATACCAAAGGCTGCCGCACACGGACCGTAAATCGAGGCTGTATCACAAAGAGTTGCCAGCAAAAATGTAAGATTCGTATTATCGGAAAAACCCATGAACCATTTTGGCTCTGCCTGGGACAATGCTTCAAAATCCACAAAATCAAGAATCTCACACATCAGCTCACCGCCGCCACAGGAAATCAGGATATCATTTTTCTGTGATAAATACCACTGACAAAACTCTTTTGCACATTTTTCCGGCGTATTACTTATGCCAATTCCGGAGCCTTCGTACACATTTGGGCCACAATCTATGTAATAACCTTTGTTTTTCCATATTTGCACGGCATGATCAAATCCGCTCCGGTAAGGCTCGATATTGCAGCCAAAGGATGGTGCAACAAAGCCGATTGTTCCGTTTTCCGGCAAAAAATGAGCATATTTCATCTACTTTTCTCCTCCATTTCTGTTGGGATGTTCCTCTATTGTTTTCTTATTTATATCATATTGGCGCAATCAGACGCAAGTAGCATAGTGTTACACACTTTTTCAGTAATTGTTACAGATTTATTAATAACTCTTGACAAATGTTAATAAATGGTTTAGAATAGGACCTGTAGCAATTAACAAATATACAAAAAGGAGTTACATTTTGAAACATTTACATTTTTCCCGACTGATTAGAACCCTGACAATCCTGATGGCTTTCAGCCTTTTATTCATAGAACCTGCCTCCGTTCTCGCAGCAGAGAAAAATGCAGAGCAAACGAACCTTGAGCGTTGGTTGGATGTCTGCGAAACCATGGGAGACAACCTCCACAAGAAAAAGTTCAAATACAGTAACCACGGAACCCGCTCCACTTACAAGCGTGCTCTTTCCTCCGGAAGAAAATCCAACTGTGCTTTATATGTTTCCTGGTGCTTACAGGAATACGGCGCATTAAAGAAAGGCCAGACCTTTTATGTAAAAGGAAGCGGCAGCATCCGTAAAAACTTCAAAAGCTGGGGTAAAAAGGTGAAAGTGATTCGCGTTTACAAACGCTGCAGCTCCACAAAGCTTCGCCCGGGCGATGTCGTATGTTGGGCAGGAACTGCTCACGCATGTATTTATGCCGGCCGCAACAGCAAAGGAGACCGTCTCTGGTATGACGGCGGTAAAGTTGCTACATACAGCAATCGAAGCGGAAGCCGTTATAAAAACTTCGGCGTAAGACAGCTTGGATATCTGAATCGCAGAAAGATCTCCTACGTAATTCGAATTAAAGATTTATAAAAAATGAAATGCCGGATGGTTTTAGGCCATCCGGTTTTTTTGTTGCCTATTTTTTATTCATAACCGCATCTACCGCATCCATAAATGCCGCCCGCATTCCTGCATGCTCAAGAGCATCAACCCCACGAATGGTCGTTCCGGCCGGAGAACACACCTGGTCCTTCAAAATGCCGGGATGACTGCCGGTCTCAAGCTGCAATTTCGCACTTCCGAGCATCATCTGCGCCACCAGGGTATATGCCTGCGCCCTCGGGACACCGTATTTTACGCCGGCATCTCCCATAGCTTCCATCACCATGGCCATGAATGCAGGTGCACATCCTGTCAGAGCCGCACCAATATCCATCAGTCGTCCCGGAAGCTCTAACACAGTTCCCATCGCTTCAAATACCTCAAAGATGAATTTTCTTTCTTCTTCTTCCAGAGAATTCTCTTCCTGGAAAATAAGGACACCCTCACCAACCATGGATGGCGTATTTGTTCCGATATACTGAATCCGGGTGGATGAATCGGTCTTTTCTCTGAACTTCTCATAAGGCCATCCGGCGGCAACCGAAAGGAGTGCTTTTCCAGCAAGGTCATCCCGGACTTCTCCCAAAACATCATCAATCTGATACGGTTTGCAGGCAAGCAGCACCGTATCCACACTGTTTACCAGTTCTTTTAAAGAGGTACACGGTACAAAACCAATTTCGCGGGCATTTTTTCGAAGCTTATCCTGATGAGGTGCATAAGCATAAATCTGATTTGCCCCGATAAGACCGCTTCGCAGCATTCCCGCAGCAATCGCCTGTCCCATATTTCCCATACCGATAAATCCCAGTTTCTTCATGTTGCATTCCTCTTTTCTTATAATATGTTCTTTCCGATTATAGCAAACCCACCCGCACCCAGGCAAGGTTATCGTGTGATTTCTTTTCCCTGTATTTTCCGCCGACATTTTTTTCCTCCTTCTATTGTAGAATAAAATCTTCCGTGGTATGATGGCTGATGAATTTATTTTGTCAGGAGACAATCATGAACCATCTTAAAATATTATGGCAGCCGGTCAATGAAGGCTGCCGGATTCTGGAAGTATTCGGCAATCATTCTGAGGTACGGATTCCCGATATAATAAATGGCCTCCCGGTTACAGAAATCGGACCATACTGTTTCGCCGAAACGAAACGTGAGATTTCCGGGGAGTATTTTACCTTTTTTTCGAATGCGGCCAAAACCGGAGAATATTTTCCTCTCCGGGGAAAATCCGTAGAAAAAATCATTCTGCCAGCCTCCGTCCGGACACTGCATAACGCTGCCTTTTATAATTGCAGAAAACTTCATACACTTTCTGTTGGTAACGAAATCTGCGCCATCGGCAGTGATGAATTTACCAACTGCGGCCATCTTACGAAGCTTATTTACCGCGGGCATCCGTCTTTTGTTCCCGGTCTTTCTCTTATTCTGGAACGAATTGAGACCGATTTAAACGTGATATTTACAACGGATGCGGAGGCGCAGATTCAGGGCGCACTCTTTTTCCCGGAATACTATGAATGGCTGGATGAAATATCCCCGGCTCATATTTTCAGCCGCAGCATTCACGGCGAAGGCTTTCGAATGAGAAAATCCATTCAGGAAAATCAGGTCGATTATCACAAATACGATTCCTGTTTTGAAAATGCCTGCCGGATTGAATCTGAGCGTGTGCTCTGCCGGATTGCCTTAAACCGTCTGCGCTGGCCAGATTCTCTCGGCGCGGACTTTCGGGCAGCCTACGAAAGCATCCTGCAAAAGCATTTTGAGACGGCGGTTTCTCTGGCTGTCGCAGAACGTGATTTTGCGTTGCTTTCTTATTTGTTTACCGAGTGTTCTCCGGATGCAATTTCCTTTACCCTCGCCACGCAGCAGTCCATTGACGCCGGCTGGGGAGAGGGTGCCGCTTTTCTGATGGATGCCCAAAACAAACATCGGAAAGCAATACCAAAGGATTTTTCCTTTGATGATTTTTAGCCACCGACAAAGCACAAAAAAGGAGCTGCTATGGCACATAAAATGACACAGAGCGAATGGGAAGCGGATATATGCACACGGATTCTTCATCTGATTCAGGATGAACTGTATCTTGATTTTCGTTTTTTTGATGTTGCTCTTTCCTCTCTGACCTTTACACCGGCGGAGTCCGTGAAAACCTCCGCCACCGACGGAATCTGCCTTTATTTTTCCACCGAGCAGATTCTCCGGCTTTACCGAAGCAATCCCCTGTTTTTAAACCGGGCTTATCTTCACAGCGTCCTTCACTGCATTTTCCGACATCTGTGGCTGAGAGGAAACCGCAATCCGGTACTGTGGAATCTCGCCTGCGACATTGCCGTCGAATGGGCGATTGACTCCTTTGACCGGCCTTCGGTAAAACGGGCACTTTCCCTCACCCGCATCCGTTATTACGAGCATCTGAAAAAAGACCGGATTCCGGTGACTGCTGCTGCCATTTACCGGGATTTGCTTACCATAACCGAGCCGGAAACACAATATCAGCTTCAATATGAATTTTACACCGACGACCATCGATTCTGGCCCTCGGACCCTTCTTCCTCCCCTTCGGCACAAAAAGCCGGAGAAAACTGGGAAAAAATCGGAAGGCGCACCGCCACGGATATGGAAATGCGGGGACAGGAGGATTCCGAAGCGGCAGCTTCCCTTACCACACAGATTACTCAGGGAAAAAGCAGGAGAAATTACCGGGATTTTCTTCGGAAATTTACGGTTCTTAAAGAAGAGCTGCACTGCAATTACGATGAATTTGATTTAAATTATTACACCTATGGTCTTCGGCTTTACAAAAACATCCCTCTGATTGAACCCCTGGAAAGCCGTGAGGTGATGAAAATTTCTGAATTTGTTATCGTCATTGATACCAGCTATTCCACCAGCGGGGCTCTCGTCCGGAAGTTTCTGGAGGAAACCTTTCAGATTCTCGGACAGAGGGACAGCTTTTTCCATAAAAGTCATATCCGCATTATCCAATGCGATAACCGGGTGCAGTCTGATACCGTGATTCGCACCAAAGAAGAACTGAGTGCCCACCTGAAACAGTTCACCTTAACCGGAGGCGGCGGCACAGATTTCCGTCCGGCCTTTGCCTACGTCAATGAACTGCTGGCCCAGGGAGTCTTCCAGAACCTCAAAGGACTCCTGTACTTTACCGACGGGAAAGGAATCTATCCCGCAAAAAGGCCCGCCTATGAAACTGCATTTGTTTTTATGGGTGAGGAGGCCCCACCCGAGGTGCCGCCCTGGGCAATGAAAATACAGCTTGAAGAGGAGGATTTTCTATCATGAATATAAAAGAAGCCAAACAGGACATCAAAAATACGGTACGTGCCTATCTGGATAAGGATGAATTTGGTCAGTACCGTATTCCCGAGGTAAGACAGCGGCCCATCCTGCTCATCGGCCCTCCCGGTATCGGGAAAACGCAGATTATGCAGCAGGTGGCATCCGAATGCGGCATCGGTCTGGTTTCCTATACAATTACTCACCACACAAGACAAAGCGCCGTCGGCCTTCCTTTTATAAAAGAAGTTGATTTTGACGGAAGCGCTCACTCCGTCACGGAATACACCATGAGCGAAATCATATACAGCATTTATCGTTACATGGAAGATACCGGCAAAAAAGAAGGGATTTTATTTATCGATGAAATAAACTGTGTATCCGAAACCCTTGCTCCAACCATGCTGCAGTTTTTACAATGCAAAACCTTCGGCAATCAGGAGGTTCCAAAGGGCTGGATTATCGCAGCCGCCGGCAACCCGCCGGAATATAACCGGAGTGTCCGTGATTTTGATTTCGTAACCCTCGACCGCGTACGGAAAATGACCGTAGAGGCTGACCTGGATGTTTTTAAGGGCTATGCCCGTTTGCGGCACCTTCATCCTTTTATCTTAAGCTATCTGGAGCTTCGCCCGCAGAATTTTTACAAAACCGAAAATGATGTGGACGGAATGCAGTTTGTCACTGCCCGGGGCTGGGAGGATTTAAGTTATCTGATTGATTCCTACGAAGTGCTTGGCATCCCTGTCAATGAAAATGTGATTCATCAATATCTCCAGCACGAAGATGTTGCAAAGGATGTCGCCGCATATTATGACCTCTATCAGAAATACCGGGACGAATACGATATCAGCCGCATTCTTGCAGGACAGGTAAAATCCGGTGTGTTTGAACGACTTTTTTCCGCTTCCTTCGATGAGCGCCTAAGCTGCGTTGAGCTTCTCACCGGCGGACTTCATAACCTGCTGTCACAGGCTGTATTTGAAGATACTCTCACGGTAAAATGTCATGAATTCCTAAAAGAATACCAGTCTCTTCTGCGTCCTCTCGACCGGGAAAAAGGTACGTTTTATGATATGGTACAAAAAAGAAGAGCAGATTTTGCTCAAAAAGAAAAAACCGGCCTTATAATGCCGGAAGAAAAAAAGCTGGAATTGTCCCTTCTTCATTTACTGGAAAGCTGGCGTCCGGATGAGCTTTTGCCTCCAAAAGAGGCCTTTGGCACCGTCAAAACCGGTTTTGACGCCCAGTGCAGCCTTAGAAGCGAAGCGATTCTTACCGCTTCTAAGGCTCTTGATTACGCTTTTACCTTTATGGAAGACGCATTCGGGGAAGGTCAGGAAATGGTAGTGTTTGTCACCGAGCTTACCATGGACCCGGATGCCTCCGCATTTATTATGGAAAACGGATGTGAGAAATACTTTAAATACAACCAGTCCCTTTTAATCGGAAGCCGCCGGGCTGCCATATTAAAGGAACTGGATAAAGATAAAATTTATGCCGATGCCACTTCTTATGAATTCTGATTCTGCTTTTTTATCTTAAAAACCGGACACCCTTACAGACTTCCGGCAAGCAGATTACAAATCACAAAAGAAAGTCCCGCAGAAAAGAGAATCTTCCACACCAGATGGATATGGGTTCTCTTTTCTGCCCATATCCCCATCAGAACAATCAATGCCGTCATTCCCGTCAGAACACCGGTGGCCGTTCTCCCTTCCGCCTGTGATAAAACACCCGAAAGATACAGTGAAAGCGCCACATTCAAAAGCAGTCCGGAAATAATCGGCCGGATAAAATGCTTTACTGCCGCAAAAAGACGAAGATTCTCATATTTTTCATAAACCATTTTTACAAGAACATAAATCATCCCGGAGGCCGCCACGCTGCAGGCAAAGGCACATACTGCCAGAGTAACTCCCTCTTCCACGGACTGATGAAACTGATATCCCCGGACGTAGCCGATTCCGGTTAAGGTCTTACACAGAATAGAGCCTGGAAGGGCATTGGCTACAGATACAATGTTTCCATAAAAATCATAACGGCTGACCATTCCGCTGTACACAAACAGTCCCTGTGCCACGGACAGATAGGCATCTCCGCCCCCAAAGGACAAAACCGAAGACAGAATCCCTGTTCCCATAAAAGAAAGCGTCCCGGGAAACAGTACAAGCGCCGGCAAAGACAGCACAAAAATCCACAAAAACCAGCCAAGGGCCGCCCGGCCAAGTTTTCCGGCAGGAAAAGCCTTTCGGACCTGATTTTCCCGTACCGATGCAAATGCGCCGACCGCCGCCATTCCAAACATGACACACAATACTGTTTTTTCTATCATTTCCGGAAAAATCTGCGCCTTCCCGGCACTTAAGAAATAAAGCCCGGCTACGATAACTGCCGGAATTGTTCTTTTCACATCCCGAAGTCTTCCTCTTGTATACAAAATGATAAAAAATGCGGTTCCAAGGATCTGAATTGTGGAAAGTCCAAACAGAGGGGTCTTCTCTATCCCGAGAAGCTGATATATATTTTTTTCGCCACTGAGCCAGAAAACAGCCAGCACAATAAACAGATAAAGAAGTCTTTCTTTTTTATTTTTTGCTTCCTTTATGGTGCCGTCTGTATAAGAAAGAAGAGTAAAAATGATAAATCCGGATATTCCCGCAGCCATATATCCAATCTGCGTTTTTATTCCTGTTTTTGCTCCGGTAACAAAAATGAGAAAAAACAGGGTTAAAAACGCACCGGGGAAGGCCATGGCGGCAGACATCGCCACCATGCCTCTGTTTCCCGCTGTTTCAAGACCGATACCCGCGGCAATCTCAACAGGAAGTGCTCCCGGTGTGATACTGGCTATCATAACCTCGTTATTAAATTGTTCTTCCTTCATCCGCTTTTTCTTTTCTACGATTTCATCCTCGATGACCGGAATCAGAGCCGTTCCTCCGCCAAACCCGATGGCACCGATTTTTAACATGGTACCAACCATAGAAAAAAATGTCTTGTCTTTCTTCATTCTATCCAACCACCGCTTTGTTATGCATTTTCCTCTGTTTTATCCATGCCCAGCAAATGTCTTGTTTTTCTGCGGAGGCGGAAAAGCAGCGCTGTCTGCTCCAAATCCCTTATCCGTGCCTTTAATTCCCGCCTAAGCTCCCGGTCCGCATTTTTCAATTCCCGGATTTCCTCCATCCGGTTTTTATTTTCCTGACGGAGTGCTTCAATTTCCTTTTGCTGTAAAAGATTCATTTCTCCAAAAAAACGAATCACATCCCAGAGCATATTCGGATTATTTTTCTGCCATTTCGGGCTCTCTTTCATCGCATCGGAAAATAGCCGGCCGTCCTCCCGGTGCAGAAATTCTCTGGCTATTTTTTCATTACAGTCTTTATATTTTTCCAGAAATTTTTTTCTTTCCTCCGGAGAAAACCATTCACTTTTTTCTTCGGATGGATTGGTTCCCACATATTGCTCTGTCACCTTCCGGACAAACGGCAGGGTTTCTCTGTCATGGTCCGGCAATTCATTGATGATTCGCTTGATTTCGCAGGCATTACAGGAAATCGTCAGATTATGCTTTTCATCACTGACCTCATAATCCTTTGTAAGTTCCAGCCCCAGGGCATCCAGAAAGTCTGCCTCAATGCGGCCGCCGTGGAAATTATCCCTCTCAAAAACACGTACAATAATGTTTTCCTTTCCGATAACCTTGCCAAGCTTCTCAAGAAAGC
Organism: Eubacterium sp.; assembly: GCA_022769785.1. Taxonomy (GTDB): domain Bacteria; phylum Bacillota; class Clostridia; order Lachnospirales; family Lachnospiraceae; genus Anaerobutyricum. The sequence goes on along the minus strand of JALEIY010000003.1, from coordinate 7,389 downwards.
TGTAATAATCAAGCATCAGACCCTTCGTGTTTTTTATAAAGGTTTCCCATTCCAGCTTACAGTATTTATTCCATCCATTCTGAATCTGCTGCTTTAACCAGGAGACCGCCATCTCATCCTGCCGTCTTAAGTAAACAATAATCTTAAGCTGCCAGCCGTGGCTGTCCACAAATTTTTTCAGACTTTTCCATGCCTCAAACTTTCCATAGGCGGTACGATTCCAGAGATTTTCATCGGATAAAACCACATTGTCATAGGTTTTGAAGGATTCCTCCAGCATTTCATACCCCAGCTTTAAGGCTTCCTTTTCTTTTTCAACATCCCGGTTTCCTTCTTCATCCCAGATGGAGCCTGCCAGAAAATGTCCATTTCGTCTGAGGCTCACATAACGATACTTAAATGGCAGAATCGGATAATCATATCCCTTTTTCCGGAAAGCCTCCTGATTGGCTTCACAGAAAAGCTGTATTGCCGTTGTTCCTGTTTTTGGTGTTCCTATATGCACATATAATGTTTTTTTCATGGCATCCTCTTTCTTTGTTCAGACCTGTTTTTCAATAAAGGCAAGAAGTCTCTCTGCGGCTTCTTCCACAGAAACGGACGTGGTATCTATGGTGATATCCGGGTTCTCCGGAATATCGTAACCGCTCGAAATCCCGGTAAAATCCGGAATTTCCCCGGCTCTTGCTTTTTTATAAAGGCCTTTGACATCTCTTCTTTCACATTCTTCCAGAGGTGTACTGATATAGACCTCTATCACATCCTCTTCCCCAATAATTTCCCGAACCCGTTTCCGGTCTCTCTCATAAGGGGTGATAAAAGACGTAATTACAATCAGCCCGGCATCATTCATTAATTTCGCAACCTCTGCCACCCGCCGGATATTCTCTATCCGATCCGCTTCTTTAAATCCGAGATTTTTATTCAGACCCATACGAACATTATCTCCATCCAGGAGAATCGTATGCTTTCCAATCGCCACCAGACGTTTTTCCAGTTCATTTGCCACCGTAGACTTCCCTGCCCCGGACAGGCCGGTAAACCAGATAGTTTTCGGCGTCTGCCCTTTTTGCTGTGCCCGGAACTCTCTGCTGATATCCATTTTCTGCCACACAAGATTTTCTCCCCGGTGAAGCGCTTTCATTACAACGCCACAGGCAGAAGTCATATTCGTAATACGGTCAATCAGAATCAGGGAACCCAGAGAATGGTTTGCGGAAAATTTTTCTGCCACTATTTTATCGGAAACCGAAATATCGCATTCCGCAATCTCATTCTTGTATATGGTATCCGCATATATTTCTTTTCCGGTATTTGCATCAATTTTATATTTAATATTCATGACCACCGCCGGCACAGTTTTTGTCCCCAGTTTTAGAAGATAATTCTTCCCCGGCACCAGATAAGAATCATCCATCCACAAGAGCCGTACAGTAAACAAATTACTGATTACCGACTTTGCGTCTTTGACCAGAACGCAGCCCCTTGAAACATCCACCTCTTTATCCAGCGAAATCGTAACAGCGTGCCCCTTTTGTGCCTCTGTTGCTTTTTCTCCGGCATCAAGAATTTCCTTCACCGTTGCTTTTTCTCCGGACGGCAGCGCAGTGATTTCATCTCCGATGTGTATACTTCCGGATTCTATCTGCCCCTGAAATCCCCGGAAGGTATGATTTGGCCGGCAGACCCTCTGTACCGGCATGGTAAATCCCCGGGCTGTCTCCTTCTTGTCCACATCAATTTCTTCCAGATAGGAAAGCAGGGCTGGTCCCTGATACCATGGCATATGGCTGGTTTTTTTGGTCACATTATCCCCTTCGGTGGCGGAAACCGGCATAATCATGACGGATGCAAAATCATACTCCGCCACCATCATCCGGATTTCCCGGGATATTTTTTCAAAGCGTTCCTTTCCATACTGAATCAAATCCATTTTATTGACTGCGAATACAAAATGCTCGATTCCCATCAGGGCGCAGATACGGGTGTGGCGTCTGGTCTGCACCAATACGCCCTGGGTCGCATCCACAAGAATTACCGCCAGCTCCGCAAAGGATGCTCCCACCGCCATATTTCTTGTATACTCTTCATGCCCCGGTGTATCCGCAACAATAAAGCTTCTTTTTTCCGTGGTGAAATAGCGGTATGCTACATCAATGGTAATTCCCTGTTCTCTCTCTGCCATTAACCCGTCAAGAAGAAGGGAATAATCAATTTCTCCTCCCCGGGAGCCTACTTTACTGTCTAACTCCAGTGCTTTTTCCTGATCTGTGAAAATCAGCTTCGCATCATAAAGCATATGACCGATTAATGTGGATTTTCCGTCATCCACACTTCCACAGGTTATAAATTTCAGAAGACGATTCATAACTAGAAATACCCCTCCCTTTTTCTTTTTTCCATACTGGCGGTTCCTCCGTCACTGTCAATTACGCGGCTCGTTCTCTCCGAGGAAACCGCACTCAAGGTCTCTTCGATAATCGCATCCAGGGTATCTGCCTCACTTTCCACACCTCCGGTCAGCGGATAGCACCCAAGAGTCCGGAATCGAATCTTTCCGTATTCGATTTTTTCCCCGTCTTTCAACACCATCCTGTCATCATCGACCATAATAATATTTCCATCCCGCCTCACAAAAGGCCTTTCCTTCGCAAAATAAAGAGGAACAATATCGATATTTTCTCTTTTGATATATTGCCAGATATCCTTTTCCGTCCAGTTGGAAATCGGGAACACCCTTATCTCTTCGCCCGGATGAATCCGCGTATTATACAGCTTCCACATCTCCGGCCGCTGATTTTTCGGGTCCCAGGCATGGCTGGAATTGCGGAAAGAGAAGATTCTCTCCTTCGCCCGGGATTTCTCTTCATCCCGCCGTCCTCCGCCAAATGCAGCCGTAAATCCATACAAATCAAGCGCCTGCTTTAAGGACTGTGTCTTCATAATGTCCGTATAGGCTGCCCCATGAGTAAAAGGATTAATCCCCTGTTTTACCCCCTCTTCATTGATATACTCCAGCATCTCGATTCCGTATTTCTCTGCCGTTTTATCCCGGAACTGAATCATTTCCTTAAACTTCCATGTCGTATTGACATGAAGAAATGGAAACGGTGGCTTTTCCGGATAAAATGCCTTCATAGCCAGATGAAGCATCACCGATGAATCCTTTCCGATGGAATAGAGCATCACCGGCTTCTCGCATTCTGCGGCAACCTCACGCATGATATAAATGGCTTCTGCCTCTAATTTGTCCAGATGTGTCATTTCTTTCATAAACGCTACTCCCATGTCTTAACATATTTATACTTTTGATTCTTTTTTCTGCTCTGAAAATTCCATAAAATGGTTTTTCGTCATTATATTTTAAATATTACATTTTTGCAATAATTTTTAATAAATACACAATTTTTTCATAATAAAATAATAATATATACACATTTTCCACACAATTAATTCAAATTTAGTTCATATTTACTACACATTTCATTTTTTCAAAACCTTAAATATAAAAAAGATAAAAAAAGAAGAAAACACACTTTTCTAATAAATGCATTTTCTTCAATCTATTTCTCATTCGCAATTTTCTTTCAAAACCAATGTCCGTAATGGAAAAATCATTCCATCCGGAATCCACAGTCTTTTCTGGAACATTGTCTGCAATCATGGTTCAGACACAGTTCTTTTTCTTCTTTATCGGCGCCAAAGGCATATACCATGGTTTTTTCGGGGAGCAGCATTCCGGCATCGTTCACTCTGACACCGATATCTCGTTTTTCCCGGATAATTTCCAGAAAATCCTTCTGCTTCTCCAGCGGAATGTCCCCCATTCCGGCCTCCGCTTTCTGCACCAGATACCAGCCCTCACTTTTCATATCCCTGCAGAGCATTTCATTTAGTTTCTCTGATGCCAGAAATAATGCCTCTGACGCCATCTGGTCCAGCAGATATGCTTCCAGATATTTTTCTTCGGAAAAAAAAGAATCTATTTTCTGATTAAGGTTTTCTCCTATGGATACCAGACACACAATCTGCACGGGACAGTTATCCATTTCCCGGATTCCCAGGGAAAAATCGCCTTCGCCTTTCCGGTACACCATCTGTATCGTTTGACTCCTCATCTGTTCTTCCAGCCACAATACCCGTTCCCGCAGCTCTTCATCGTGCTTTTTCTCACTGTCTATGTGTATTCTCTTAAAAAATCTCTTTTGATTCACCTGAAACAGAATCTCTTTTTCCTTTATCATGTATTTTCTCCATTTTTTCTTTAATTATATGTTTTTTTATTTTGCTGTACAAGAAAAGATATTCATTTCACAAAAAATTAAAGATTTTTCTCACTTTTTTTACGGAAAAGAGTGTAATATTATATACAAAAATGTTATGATATAAATAAAGAATTGTTATAATAATAAAAGAACGGAGATGGTTCTATGAGTGAAAAAACAATTTGTATGTATGGTGCAGCCAGTGACCAGATTGATAATATCTATATCCGGGAAACGGAGGAGCTTGGACGCGAAATCGCCCGCAGACATTACCGGCTGATTTACGGTGGCGGTGCCAGCGGCCTCATGGGTGCCTGCTCCCGCGGCGCAGCGAAAGAAAATGGTGTCGTTATCGGTGTTGTCCCTGCTTTTATGGATGAATTCGAAGAGCTCAACAAACACTGTACCAGGCTGATTCTCACAAAAACCATGGGGGAACGAAAGGAAATTATGGAAAATGAAGCGGATGCTTTCATTATTGCTCCCGGCGGCATCGGAACCTTTGATGAACTTTTCCAGGTTCTTACTCTGATTGACCTGAATCAGAAAAAGGCACCTATTATCTTTTTTAATATTGAAGGTTATTATGATGATTTGATTTCTTTTCTTGACACTTGTATAAAAAAAGGCTTTGTCCGCGCCAGGGTTCGCTCTCTTTTCCATGTTTGCAGCACTCCGCAGGAAGCCCTGGATGCCATTGATACTTTCACTGACAAAATATAATAATTTTTGCCTGAGATTTGAATAATTTACTTAATTTTTTGCTTTTATAATTGAAAAAAAATGTTATGTGGTATATTATTACTTCTATACGCAAAATGACCTAATGTACTTTTTGGTAGTATTTCCATACACAAATGGATATATTTATATATTTTTAGAATGGAAATATTCTTTATGAAAAAAAAGGTAGCAAAATTAACAGAAAGCGAAAATCAGGTTATGGATCTTCTCTGGGACCAGGAAGATGATTATCTGACCTCCTCTGAGATTGTTGAGAACTGTGAAAACAGAATATGGAAACCAAGCTATATTCATATTTTAATAAACTCTCTTCTTAAAAAAGAAATGATAGAGGTGGCAGGGTTTAAAAAGACCACAAAAAATTATGCCCGGACATTTCGTCCAACTATGACAAGAGAAGAATACTCCATCCTTCGTGTCACACAACAGCAAAAAACCACTTCCCGCACCCTGTCCCAGCTTTTCTCCGCATTACTGGAGGATGAGACGGATGCACAGGTACTTGACCGCCTTTCCAATATGCTTGATAAACGTAAAGAAGAACTGGACAATAGAGACTCTGCTGATATAAAATAACGGGGATTACTTCTCCGCTATTTTATATCGGTTCTGTTAAAGGAGTTTTCTATGGTTTCTATTTATTCTATTATCTGGTCTGCTCTGATTTGCAGTTTTATGATTCTGTGTATTCTTTTCATACGGAAACGTACCGGCTTTCTTCAAAAATACGGTACCAATGTTTTAATCGTTTTATCCATATGCTGTATAATCCGCATGATTCTCCCCTGTGAGTTTCCTGAATTTCAATATATTATCAGCAATGATTCTTTTTATTCTTCCGTGATGAAAGGTTTCTTCTCCTATCAGTTTCCAGAGAACGCACTGCCTGCTGTTCTGGCTGTCTGGGCAACAGGTTCTGTTATTTTTGTCGTTCATTTTATCGTAAAATACATAATGACGGAATACAAATTGAAAAAGGGTGAAATTTCCGAAGAAGATATTTCTCCTGACCTCTTTGCGCTCATTAATTCTGATTTGAATATGCCGGTGCGGGTTTCTTCCGGCACGCCGGTTCCTCTTCTTGTGGGAATTGTTCATCCCAAAGTATATCTTCCCTTATATACGGGTGAATATGAGGAAAAGGACCTCTACTATGTTTTACTTCATGAATACACGCACTGGAAAAAGGGCGACCTGATTAAAAAGTTTTTAATTAACATTTTATGTTCCATCTTCTGGTGGAATCCTTTTGTTTATCTGCTTCGCTTTGAGCTTACCCGTCTGCTTGAAATCAACTGCGACCAGACACTTACAAAAAATATGGACGACCGGGAAGTATTATCGTATCTCCAGTCCCTGTACCATGTAATGCAGTTAATTCATAATTCCCGAACTGTAAACTCTCTGCACACCATCGGTTTCTTTAATTCCAATGAGAAAACTGCCATCGAGCAGCGCTTCGCTCTGCTCATCGGAAGGGACAAACGCAAAACGGGAAACCGGTTTGTGAAACGGGGGCTTATGCTCTTTGTGGTGGTTGCAATGGTGGCGTCATATTACTTTTTGCCGCAGTCGCAGTTTCATGTGCCGGAATCAGATGTATGGATTGAAGGTTCTGATGCAGTAAGTAATGCAGATAATAGCTATGTAGAAATTACAGAAGATGGAAAATATTATTTTTATTATGCCAACATTTCCGTCAGAATTTCAAAAGAGCATTTTGATGCAGGATATTATTCCATTTATCCTGTCATTGACCACCGAAAAAAACCTTCCCTGTTGGAGCGGTTAAAAAACTGGTTTGTTCCGGAATAACTCTGCATATAAGTGAATCATTCTTTTTTAAATGACCGGTAATAATTTTCAATGAATTATTCCCGGTTATTTTTTGATTTTATACTTATATTTTTTAAAAGTTATTGATATTTTTGTAATATTATTGTATGATAATTTTACCGCATATATTTATATTTTAATTTAACAGAAAGGAGGAATTCAATGGCATTACTGAAACTGAAAAAAGGACTGGTTGCCAGCGGCATCTTACTGGCTGCCCTGGCAGTAAATCCTTTAAGTGCCGTTCCGGATGCTCAGGCACCGGCCACGGTCTGTGCCGCGCAAGCGGAGGAAGCAGCCCCATATGCCGATGTAATATATTTCGTTTATCGTACTTACAACGGCTGGGTGCAGAGACGCCGCTGGAATGAGACCCGCGGCTACTGGGTAGACCCTTATTGGATGAACGTAAAACCGGCATAAAATAGCCATCTAAATTTATATCATTATAATTATTCAAGAGTTAATAGTCTATTTTAACTCTAAGACAGTGTATAATAGTTGGCTAAGCCTGTAAAATCACGCCGGACATTCATCGGCGGAT
>JALEIY010000218.1 GCA_022769785.1 Eubacterium sp. | reverse complement strand
ACTTTCTTTCCCATCCAGATACAGATTTACAGCATATATCTTATCCTCAACGGATACTTTCCTCTTAGACATAAAATATACTCCCTCCTAAGTGACAAGTTTTTATTATTTCACTTGTCTACCTAGAAGGGAGCATATCACAGTCTACTTAACCTTTGATGCGGCAGCCCCCATTCTTATTTATTTACATTTCCACTCTGGTTTTCTCTTCTCAACAAAAGCAAGATTACCCTCAATCTTATCCTCTGTCTGAAGATTTAAGGATGTATAGTAATCATTAATCTCCCATGCGGCAGATGGATACATAATGTTCATATCCATCGTCTTATACATGGATTCTTTTGTATAACGAACAGAAAGCGGAGCATTCTGACAGATTCTCTCCGCCAATGCCATAGCTGCGGACAAAACATCCTCACCTGGAACAACACGGTTCACAAGACCCCATTCATGCGCTGTCTGCGCCGAGATCGGTTCTCCGGTAAGTGCCATCTCCATGGCAAATTTTATCGGTACCTGACGAGATATACGAAGCATTCCACCGTTGGCTATCATACCGATTCCCACCTCCGGAAGCCCGAATCTGGAATCTTCGGAAGCCACCGCAAGATCACAGGCCAGGACGATTTCCGTTCCTCCGCCTAATGCCATTCCATTTACCGCCGCGATAATCGGTTTCCTGAAGTAATGGTGAATTAATCCTCCTAATCCCCAATCTTCATATCCTTTTGGCGGATGCCAGCTATTGGTAGCCAATTCTTTGATATCCGAACCGGCACAAAAGGCCGGTCCGTTGTTCGTAATTACCAATACCCAAAGATCGTCATTTTTCTCAAAGTATTCCAGGGCATGAATCATCTCAGCCCACATCTGGCTGGAAAGGGCATTTCTTTTGCTGACACGATTCAATGTCATCACATATACCCTTCCTTTTTCTTCTGTTAAAATGTTTTCGTAGTTCATTTATCAGCCTTTCAGATCGTAATTCTTGTTTGCTTTTTCTTCTCCGTAGATTCCCCACAGATCCAGTGCAACGCCCAGTTCTTTGTATTCTTTTCCGGCTTCTTTCAGAGTCTTTCCTGCCATAACTGCATCAATACCCTGACGGAATGCTCTTGCTCCGGCTGCCGGTCCCATTGGATGACCGTGGATTGCTCCGCCGGCTGCGATCATTACGTCTTTACCGAACTTATTGATAATATCTTCGATATGTCCCTGTGTGGTTCCACCACCCGGCATGGAGAATACCGGTTTGATATGTCCTAAAGGTGCAAGCATCTTATATCCGGCAGATACGAAGGAATCCATGGACATTGGGAACTTTCCGTATGGAGAAAGTGCAATAATCATATCCAGACCGGCAAGTCTTGGAAGAGTTGCTCCGATTAAGTTGATGCTCAGACCGGACCATGGAGATTCATAAAGAGCTCCTGTGTAATCAGAATGTGCAAGAATCGGAACATCGATTTCCGGGTCGTCTGCAAGCATTCTGGCTGCGTCAAGACCGATGGTGTTATAGTTTACTAACAGTGCGTTACCGCCATGTTCCAGAACGGTCATTGCATTCTTCTTAAGGTTTTCTGTTCTGTCGGTAATATTGAAAGCATATAAGGTCTTTTCACCTTTTTCTTCATCCGCTTTTTTGATAGCCGGCATAACAGCTTTTACACGGTCAACAAGCGGGCAGTGAGGAGGATTACTTACCAGCTCGTCATCCTTGATAACGTCAACACCGCCAACTGCTGCTTCATAAGCAAGCTCTGCAGTCTTTTCCGGGTCAAGACCGGTACAAGGTTTAATCATATTATTTAATAATGGTCTGTCATATACACCTAATAAATCACGAATACCCTGCACACCGAATTTTGGTCCTTTAAATTCTTTCAGATAAGAATCCGGGAATTCAAGATCCAGCAATTTTACTTTTCCTGAACTGGAAATATTTCCGATTACTGTACTGAGCAGCATAGCCATAGATGGTCCGAAATTCGATGCCGGATAAGCAATACGAATAATAAAATGTCTCTCTGTGACACCTTCCGGCACACCAATCTGATATGCAGGAGCTTCATAAACTCCAATCACTCGTCCAATACTTCTCTCTCTGACTTCCGGTGTTTCTCCCGGTACTTTTAACCATGTTCCACAGGTCTGCTCAATGGCCAGCGCTGCGCCGAATTTTAATGCGTTTGTTTTTACCGGTGTACCGCAATAATATGTAGCAATTACAAAACGGTCCTTATCTAATGCCTCTGGATACTGTACTACGATTGGATCAATATACATACTCTTACCTCCACATATGTTATTTTTGGGTTTTTCCTTTACCGTTACCCTTTAACTATATTATACGTGTTTTATAAAGAATGAAAATATAGAAATTTATTTCAATAATCATTCCGAAAATCACTGTTTAAATCACTGCTTTTGCCAGATGGTAGTCAATAATCAGAACATCCACCATTTCTCCTTTCAGTAATGACATAATGGAATTTGCCTTTTTGGCACCACAGGCAACGATGACCTTACATGGTATTTTCTTATAGACATCCAGGTCAATCGAAAGAGTGCGGTCCTTAATCGGCGTATCGCATTCCCTGCCATCTTTATCGATAAAATGAAGCAGGATATCGCTGTAAACGCCTTTTTGAATCAGCATCTCCGTCTCATTCTTCGTCAGATAATCTGTTTTCAGCAGCGGAGAATCCGGAAGCGGATAACAGGAGCCCACTCCACTGACAGAAATGTCTATTTTATCATAAATACCGAAAATGTCCCGGCATTTCTTTTCTCTCATCATTTTCCGGAGTTCCTCCGGTGTCTGGTA
>JALEIY010000076.1 GCA_022769785.1 Eubacterium sp. | reverse complement strand
AACAGACTATGTCACATCCCCGATTACCCCGAAGGGACAGATTGTATTTGGTATTCTTCTCGGTATTCTGACCGGTATTTTCCGTCTTTTCGGCGGTTCTGCAGAAGGTGTATCCTATGCGATTATTTTCTGTAACCTGTTAGTACCGCTCATTGAGAAGTTTACGACTCCTGCCGCATTTGGAAAAGGAGGTAAAAAATAATGAACGCTTTGATAAAAGATTGTGTAAAGCTTGTTGTGATTACTCTGATTGCCGGTCTTGCTCTTGGTGTCGTATACGGCATCACAAAAGATCCGATTGCGGCACAGAATGAAAAGAAACAGCAGGAAGCATACCGTCAGGTATTCCCGGACGCAGAAAGCTTTGAAGAAGTGGAAGGTTTTTCACCGGAAGCAGCATCTGAAGTGATTAAAGCCTATGCGAATCCAATCGATGACCATGCGAATGATGAGATTTCTTCCGCAGTGACTGCATTGGATGCATCCGGTGCTCCTCTTGGTTACATTTTTAACGTGACAACAGGAAAAGGATATGGTGGCGATATCCAGCTTACCGTTGGTATTCAGGCCGATGGTACGGTAAACGGATACTCTGTATTATCCATTGGTGAGACAGCCGGTCTTGGTATGAAAGCCAAAGACGATGCAGACTGGGCAAGCCAGTATGCAGGCAAAAAAGTAGAAGCCTTCCAGGTAGTGAAAGACGGCTCCGGTTCTGCCGATGACAGTAAAATCGATGCAATCTCCGGTGCTACTATCACAAGTAAAGCGGTGACAGGCGCCATGAACAGTTGTCTTGCTTATTTCCAGTCCTTAGAAGGAGGTAACTAAGATGAAAAACAATCCAATGGAAAGAGTCCTGAACGGTATTTTAAAAGAAAATCCTACTCTGGTGCTGATGCTCGGTATGTGTCCGACACTGGCTGTTACCACCTCCGCCATCAACGGTGCTGGTATGGGTCTGACCACAACGGCTGTACTGATGTTTTCCAACCTGATTATCTCTCTGCTTCGTAAATTTATTCCGGACAGAGTTCGTATTCCGGCATATATTGTTGTAATTGCTTCCCTCGTTACGGTGGTACAGTTCTTACTGCAGGCATACCTTCCGGATTTAAATAACGCACTTGGTGTATACATTCCGTTAATCGTTGTAAACTGTATTATCCTTGGACGTGCAGAATCCTATGCCAGCAAAAACGGACCGGTGAATTCCTTCTTTGACGGTGTCGGTATGGGTCTCGGATTTACCGTTGCCCTGACGATTCTCGGTGGTTTCCGTGAACTTTTAGGTGCCGGAACCCTCTTTGGAAAAGTGATTCTTCCGGAATCCATCTATACACCGATTACTATCTTTATTCTTGCTCCGGGAGCTTTCTTTGTTCTGTCCTGTCTTACTGCAATTCAGAATAAAGTAAAGAACCGCAAACCGAAGGAAGAAGGCGCAAAGATCCAGAGCGGATGCGGCGACTGCTCCAAATGTACCAATAGCTGCTGCGCCAGCAGAAGCTTCTTTGATATGACAGTGGACAACAAAGACGCCAGTGACAAATAGGAGGAGAAAATAATGAAAGAATTGATATTAATAATTATCGGCTCCGCAATTGTCAGCAATGTTGTGTTGAGTCAGTTCCTCGGATTATGTCCGTTCCTCGGCGTTTCCAAAAAAGTGGAAACTGCACTGGGTATGGGCGTGGCTGTTATCTTCGTCATCACGGTGGCTTCCTTTGTAACAGCTTTGATTTATAAATTTTTACTTCTTCCTCTGAACCTGGACTACCTGCAGACCATCGTATTTATTCTGGTCATCGCAGCACTGGTACAGTTCGTGGAAATGTTCTTAAAGAAATCCATGCCGTCTCTTTATGAATCTCTGGGAGTTTATCTTCCGCTGATTACAACAAACTGTGCGGTTTTAGGTGTTGCCTTAAACTCTGTACAGTACGGCTACAATATTTTACAGTCCGTTGTTTATGGCTTTGGTATTGCTTTAGGTTTTACAATTGCCATTGTTATTCTGGCGGGAATCCGTGAAAAGATGGAATACAATGATATCTCTGCTTCCTGGCAGGGAATGCCGATTGTTCTTGTAACAGCCGGTCTCATGTCCATCGCATTTTTCGGATTTTCAGGTATCATTTAATAGGAGGGGAAAAAGATGAGCATAAGTGGAATCATCCTTGCGGCAGTCGTTGTCGGAGGAACAGGACTTGTAATTTCCGTTCTCCTTGGTATTGCCTCAGAGAAATTCAAAGTTCCTGTGGATGAAAAAGAGATTGCCGTAAGAGAATGCCTTCCGGGAAATAACTGTGGTGGCTGTGGTTATGCCGGCTGCGACGGTCTGGCAAAAGCAATTGCTGCAGGAGAAGCACCGGTTGGCGCCTGTCCGGTAGGTGGTCCGGAAGCGGCCGCAAAAATCGGAGAAATCATGGGTGTGGCAGCTGGTGACACAGAAAAACAGGTTGCCTTTGTAAAATGTGCCGGAACCTGTGAAAAGGCAAAAGCAAAATACAAGTATTTTGGAAATGAAGACTGTGTATCCGCAGTCAGCGTACCGGGCGGCGGCCCGAAAGCCTGCGAGTTCGGATGTACCGGCTTTGGAAGCTGTACAAAGGTCTGTGACTTTGATGCCATTCATGTGATTAACGGTATTGCCGTTGTGGATAAGGAAAAATGTGTGGCCTGCGGTAAATGTATCGCCACCTGTCCGAAGTCCTTAATTGAACTGGTACCTTACAGTGCAGGAATCAAGGTAAACTGTAATTCCAAATCCTTTGGTAAACCGGTAAAAGAGGTTTGCTCCACAGGATGTATCGGCTGTAAATTATGTACCCGTGTTTGCGAGACCGGAGCAATCACTGTTGAGAACAATATTGCAAAAATTGATTACAGCAAATGTACCGGCTGCGGCAAATGTGCAGAAAAATGTCCGTCAAAGATTATTTTCTAAATGTAATCTGAGGGCTCCGGCATTTTCTGTCGGCAGTATTTCTGCCGATTGTTTACCGCAAATAGTTATAAAAACGTAATAAACTTTAGAAAAAGGTTATTTCCTTTCACAAAATTGCAAGGGAAATAACCTTTTTATTTTACATTTTTGATGTATAGTTATTGAGGCTGGGAAAAATTTGAGAAAATGGAGGGCGTATGGCATACACAAAATTCAGCGCCACTTACCGGAGCGCAAATAAAAAAAACAGAATACATTATTACATTTTTGAGCCGGAAACGGAGCTTCGTGCCATCATACAGTTTACCCACGGATGGAAAGATTACATAGAAAGAAACATGGAAATTATCCGCTTTTTTACAGACCATGGAATCATGGTGTGCGGGTGTGATTTTATCGGTCACGGCAGGTCTGCCGAAAAAGAGCTGTTAGGCCATCTGGACCGGAAAAACGGGTGGTCTTATCTGGTAAAGGATGCAAGAAAACTGTCTCTGTTTATGCAGGCGGAATATCCGGGAATCCCCTTTTTCCTGTACGGTCATGGCATGGGATCCCTGGTTGCCAGATTGTGCTGTATCAATGGAGAATTATATGACGGCGTTATTTTATCGGGAACCAGCGGGAAACAGAAATACTGCCGCAGAGCCGTTCTTTTCACATCCATTCTCCGCCGTATTCACGGGGGAAATCATCGAAGTGGCTATGTCGAAAAACTGATATATCGTCGCCTGAATCGGAAGTTTCGGAAAGAAAATGATGAACTTTCCTGGTTCAGCGAAGAAGAAAACCGTCGGAGACAGTATGAACGGGATGAGCGCTGCAATTTTACCTTTACTGTAAGTGCCATGGAAAACATCTTTGCCATGCTTTCCCTTGTCTCCACAGAGCACTGGTATCGCTCGGTAAGCCGCAATCTTCCGATACTGCTTGTAAGCGGCAAAGAAGACCCTGTCGGTGATTTTGGAAAAGGAGTGACCCAGGTTTACGAGCACCTCTGCAGGAATCATACCGAGGTGGAGATGCATCTTTATGAAAATGTACGTCATGAATTGCAGGAGAACGAAAAAAACCAGTTCATTTTTGAAGATATTTTATCCTGGATGAAGCAATATTTGAAAGAATGACCAATTTGTTTCCGTATCATATAATGAAAGAAAAGGGTTCTTTTATGTATGTACGATTCTGGGAACTGGGAAACCGGGAAGTCGTAAACTGCCGGAACGGGAAAAAGCTGGGAAACATCGGGGATATCGGACTGGATTTGGAAAAAGGCTGTATCCGTGACCTCGTCATACCGGTAGGAAGCAAATTCTGCGGGTGTGTGGGGAAAAAAGGGGAATATTGCATTCCTTACAGCGCCGTTGTTCGAATCGGTGTAGACATTATCCTTGTGGACGTAGATGAGAAAAAATGTTTTGTAAAATAACCTCCGGATATGGTATACTGTGCAGGAAACAGTATGTATGCCTGATGAGAGAAGAGAACGGAGAAAAGCATTTTGGAGGATAAAATATGAAATGTCCGTATTGTGGGATGGATAATACACGGGTAATCGATTCAAGACCGGCTGATGAAAACAGTTCCATACGAAGAAGAAGACAGTGTGACGAATGTGGAAAGCGATTTACGACTTACGAGAAAGTGGAGATTGTCCCACTGACAGTCATTAAGAAAGACCAGACGAGGGAGCCTTATGACAGAGGCAAAATCATGGCGGGAATCATGCGTGCCTGTCATAAACGACCGGTGCCTATCGAGAAAGTAGAAGAAACTATCGATAAAATAGAAAATGATATTTTTAATCTCGGATACAAAGAGATTGAAAGCAAACAAATCGGAGAAATCGTCATGGAGAGGCTGAAGTCCCTGGAACAGGTTGCCTATGTCCGGTTTGCTTCGGTTTACCGGGAGTTTAAAGATGTCAATACATTCATGAGTGAACTGAAAAAAATGCTGGATTCCGGACCAAATTCAGAAACGACAAAAGAATAAATGATTTTTGAGAGGCTGCTGCACTATTTGAAAATAGAGCGCAGCCTTTTTCTATATATTTTTTCATTTTCCCTATTGACAAAGCGAATGTATTAATATATTATTGTATTAGATGATTAATACAGTAATATAAAGCCTGTGTTTCAAAAGAAATCGGGCAGGAAAGGAAGGTTGTCATGGGAGAATTGGTAGCATGCAGACAATTAACAAAGTTATATGGCAGGAAGGAAGCTCTTCAGAATGTGGACCTCACGATTGAACCAGGACATATCATTGGCCTTCTCGGACCCAATGGCTCCGGGAAAACCACGCTGATTAAGCTGATTTGCGGACTGCTTCAGCCAACAGAAGGAGAAGTGCTGATTAATGGGAACAGGCCGGGAGTCGACAGTAAGGCAGCGATTAGTTATCTGCCGGATAAGATGTATTTTGCAGACTGGATGAAGGTCAGTGATTTGATGAGTTTCTTTGAAGATTTTTATAAAGATTTTGACAGGGTGAAAGCAGAAAATATGTGCCAGACCCTTGGCATTTCTCTGGATGACAAGATGAAAAAGCTTTCAAAAGGAAACAAAGAAAAGGTACAGCTCATTCTTGTCATGAGCCGGAAAGCACAGCTTTATCTTCTCGATGAACCGATTGCCGGCGTCGACCCGGCAGCCAGAGATTTTATTCTGGATACCATATTGAATAATTATAACGAGGAAGGAACCGTGATTATTTCCACACATCTGATTGCGGATATCGAAAAGATTCTGGACGAGGTGGTATTTATTCAAAAGGGAAGAATTCTGAAGCATGAGTGGGTGGATGATTTACGGGAACAGTCCGGACAGTCCATTGACAGCCTGTTCAGAGAGATGTTCCATGCAGATGTTTACGAAGGAGGAAAAGAAAATGTTAGGTAAATTAATCAAATATGATTTGAAATCCATGCTGAAAACCATGGTTCCTATGTGGCTTACGGTGATTGCCCTTTCTTTTATTGTGATGGTAAAATACTGGGGAAGTGCTTCCCATACAGTCAATCCGGATAACAGTACCTTTGACCTGATTTTGATGCTGGTGCTCTTCAGTGTGGCCATGGCGATTGTTGTTTTGAATATTCTTTTTATTATACAGCGTTTCTGGAATGGTCTTTTAAAAGAGGAAGGATATCTGATGTTTACGCTTCCTGTGACTACGAGAAGCCTGATTATTTCAAAAGCACTCAGTGCCCTGATTATTTCTCTGGGAAGCCTCCTGGTTGCAGTCATCTGTGTTACCATAATCAGTACGGCTTTTATTGAAGGGGCCATCGGCTGGAACGAATTCGGTATTCTCTGTGCAGAACTGAAAAGAGCGATGTTACAAATTAACCCTTCGGATGTTGCAGGCATGATATTACAGTTGGCGGCAGGTGTGGTAAGCTTTCTTGCGGCAATTTACCAGGTATATGCATCCATGGCCATCGGACAGCTCAGCAACCGTAACCGTTTCCTTTTATCTTTCGTAGCATTTGTAGGAATTACCGTTGTTTTAAGTATTATTGCATCCTTCACAGATATGATTACAGTAAACAACAGTCTTGTAAATGGCGTTATCGTATTGATTACGGATTTGGTTGCCCTGATTGTCTTCCATGTGGTAACAGAAGGTTTGCTGACCAGAAAACTGAACTTGGAATAATGAGGTGAATGCACATGAAATGGAATTTGAATGAAGACCGTCCTATCTGGATTCAGCTGAAAGAACAGCTTGGGAAACAGATAGTTTCCGGCCGATTTCAATCCGGAGAAAAGCTTCCCAGCGTCCGGGATCTGGCAAGAGAAGCCGGGGTGAACCCCAATACCATGCAGAGGGCGCTGGCATCTCTGGATTCGGACGGCCTGACCTCAACCAATCGCACCAGTGGACGATGTGTCACAATGGATAAGGCTCTTATTGATAATTTTCGAAGAGAAATTGCCGGTTCTATTATTGACAGTTATCTGGAAGCGATGGGGGAGATGGGATTTGAGCCGGAAGAAGCGGCACAGGCTATTTTAGACAGAAAAAAATGACAATGAAATAATTTATCCTTGGGTTGCAGTATTTGTATTGCCGGTGAAAGCCGTGAATGACAGATACTGCATTTTTTTCGTAAAGCCATAAGATAAGTAAAAATTATTATGGGAAATGTTGACAAATACTGTAAAATAATGTATAAAAATAACTGTAAATAATTGGATGTAATATGAGGGTGAGATATGGTAGCAGAAGTATTATGCGGTATGGTTCAGGGAGTAGAAGGACAATTGATTACAGTTCAGGCCGATGTCAGTGAGGGCCTGCCGGTTTTCCATATGACCGGCTCTCTTTCCGGGGAGGTAAAGGAGGCCAGGGAACGAGTGCGGACCGCCCTGAAAAATACAGGCTTTCGTCTGCCGCCGAAAAGAATTGCGGTGAACCTTGCTCCCTCAGATCTGAAAAAAGCAGGAACATTTTTTGATTTATCCATCGCAGTTGCTCTGCTTGCCGCTTTACAGATTATTCCCGGCGAACTGACTGAGGGACTCCTGTTTTTGGGGGAGCTGTCTTTAGATGGGGTTTTACTTCCGGTACACGGGGTTTTGCCGGTGCTGAAAAAAGGGATGGAAGAAGGATACACGACTTATGTGATTCCACAGGAGAATATAAAAGAGGCCGGATTATTGCCGGGGATATCGGTTTTTGGCTTTCATACCTTAAAAGAAGTCGTTTCCTGGCTTTTAGATAAAGAAAGCCGCGCCCCTTTTTGTGGGGAATCTGCTATAGACAAAGAGAAAAGTCTCCGGGAGAACAGACCGGAGGATTCGCTGTCCCCGGATTTTACGGATGTAAAAGGGCAGGCTCTGGCAAAGAGAGCACTGGAGATTGCTGTGGCAGGCTTCCATAACATTCTTCTGGACGGTCCGCCGGGAGCCGGCAAGTCCATGCTGGCCGCCTGCGTTCCCGGTATTATGCCCGAGATGACAGAGGAAGAGATGATTGAGACGACGGTTATTTACAGTGTCAGAGGCCTGATTCATAATGATACCGGGCTGATATCGAGACGGCCTTTCCGGGCACCCTCCACTGCGACAACACCGGCAGGGATGTTTGGCGGAGGACTGTCTCCGAAACCGGGTGAGGTTTCTCTGGCGCATCACGGTGTCTTATTTCTGGATGAGTTTCCGGAATTTAAAAAGGATGTAATTGAAATGTTTCGCGTCACCCTGGAAGAACACAGGGTGGCACTGTCAAGAAGCGGACGGAGGCTGGTATTTCCGGCAGATTTTTTACTGATTGCCGCTGCCAATCCCTGTGCCTGCGGGTATTTTCCGGATAAAGAAAGGTGCCGATGTACGCCGAGGGAAATCATACGTTATCAAAACAGGCTGAGCGGCCCGATTCTTGACCGTATGGATTTGTTTGCACGGTGTGAGGTTGTTCCCTATCAGGTGCTTTTGAAAACGGGGAAGGAGGAGCCATCAGAGAAGATAAGAAACAGGGTACAGGAGGCATGGGAAAGGCAGAGAGCACGTTTTTCGGAGCGGCAGCCATGGTTTAACGGCAGAATGAACATTCGGGAAACTGAACGCTTCTGCAGGACAGATGAAGAAGGGAAGCGGATGCTGGAAGAGGCATTTAAACATATCAAGATGTCAGGAAGAGCGTATCACCGTGTTTTAAGGGTGGCAAGAACCATAGCAGACCTGGCAGGAGAAGACAGAATCCGAAAAGAACATCTGGCAGAAGCCCTGCTTTATCGCAATACGTCAGATTTCCGGGTGGAACAGTAAGAAAGGACGGAGATAATCTGGAATGAAACAGGATTTTTACTGGTACTGGTTTGTGAATATTCCGGGAATCGGGTCAGTAACAAGAAAGAAAATGATAGAGAGGTTCGGACATCCGTCCCACATCTATACGGCAAAAGAAAATGAGCTGCGGAAGCTGTTAAACGGAAAGCAGATGACATATTTAAAAAAGTCTCTTAATAAAAATGATATTGAAAAATCCTTCCGGAGACTTTCCGACACAGGAACGCAGTTCATTCACTGGGAATCAGAGAACTATCCGCGACGCCTTCGGGAACTTTATGACCCGCCCTATGGTTTTTATGTGAGAGGAAGGCTTCCCGAAGAGAAATATCCAGGCCTTGGGATGGTAGGCTCCAGGAAAGCGACAGATTACGGCAGGGAGATGGCAAAATGGTTTGCCGGAGTCCTGGCAGGGATGGGAGTTCAGATTATCAGTGGACTTGCCATGGGAATTGATTCTTCGAGTCATCGGGGAGCCTTACAAAGCGGAGGCTACACGGCAGGGATACTGGGAGGAGGAATCGATACGGTTTATCCCATAGAAAATTATAATCTTTACAGAGAAATGTATGAAAAAGGCGGTGTATTGTCAGAATATAATATTGGTATCCCGAATCGCCCGGGATTGTTCCCGGCCCGTAATCGGTTAATCAGCGGACTGTCGGATGCAATTTTTGTGCTGGAAGCCGGTATAAAAAGCGGTACCTTTATCACTGTGGACCAGGCACTGGAACAGGGAAAGGAAGTATTTGTGCTGCCCGGAAGAGCCACAGATTCCTTAAGCCGGGGATGCAATGCCCTGATTCGCCAGGGAGCGACGCTGGTACAAAGTCCGGAGGAACTCCTGGATTATCTGGGGAGCAAGGGAATGCTCCGAAGCAAAAAAAGCACTTTGGATATAACCGAAAGTCGTCCGACGACTGGTGAGTATCAGGGAAAACACTTCAGTGAGGAGGAAAAATGCATATGGAATCTACTGGACGAAAAACAGCCGGTACCATTTGAAATATTATTGGAAAGAAGTGGATATACGGTGGCAAAACTGCAGAATTTTCTCCTGAAAATGGAGTTAAACGGATGGATTTTTCAGCCTGCTCAAAACATATATCAAAGAAAGATTAAAAAAATTACTGAAAATTTTTCTTGCTAAGAAATTTGAAATAGTGTATGATTGATAATTGTTTTATAATGGAGAAGAATTTGTAAAGATATATCAGAGTTGGGAGTGTAAAAAAATGTCATCCAAATTAGTGATTGTAGAGTCGCCAGCCAAGGCGAAGACAATTCAGAAGTTTTTGGGAAAGAGCTATAAGGTGATTGCATCAAACGGTCATGTTCGCGATTTGCCCAAAAGCACAATGGGAATTGATATTGAGAATGATTTTGAGCCCAAATATATAACCATACGCGGAAAAGGAGAGATTCTGGCACAGCTTCGTAAGGAAGTAAAGAAGGCAGATAAAGTTTATCTGGCAACTGACCCGGACCGTGAGGGAGAAGCGATTTCCTGGCACCTTTATCATGCATTAAAGCTTGAGGATAAAGATTGCAGCCGGATTACCTTCAATGAGATTACAAAAGATGCGGTTAAAAATTCAATCAAGAATTCCCGGGAAATCGACATGAACCTGGTGGATGCACAGCAGGCCAGACGGGTTCTGGATCGCCTGGTGGGATATAATATCAGTCCGATACTGTGGACAAAAATAAAAAGAGGTCTCAGCGCAGGTCGTGTGCAGTCCGTAGCACTGCGGATTATCTGCGACAGAGAAAGAGAAATCAGTGAGTTCATTCCAACAGAATACTGGACAATTGATGCTCTGCTTTGTCCGGAGGGAAGCAAAAAACCTCTGGAAGCCCGTTTTGTGGGAACAAAGGATGGAAAAATGGAGCTTCATTCTCAGCAGGAAGTGGAGGATATTCTGAAAAAGACAGAGAATCAGCCTTTTGAGATTCTGGAAATCAAACGGGGCGAGCGGAAGAAAAAACCGCCGCTTCCATTTACCACAAGTACTCTTCAGCAGGAAGCTTCCAAAAAGCTTAATATGTCTACCCAAAAGACCATGCGTCTGGCGCAGGAGTTATATGAGGGTGTGAATATAAAAGGAAAAGGTACTGTCGGACTCATCACTTATCTTCGTACGGATTCCACCCGTATTTCCGAGCAGGCAGATGAACATTGCAGAGCTTACATTAAGGATAATTACGGGGAAGAGTTTGTCGGTAACGGAAATGTCAAAAAGTCCGGAGGCAGTAAAATACAGGATGCGCACGAGGCCATTCGTCCGACCGATACCAGCCTTTCTCCGGCTATGCTCAAAGACCAGCTTTCCAGAGATTTGTTCCGCCTTTATCAGCTTATCTGGACCAGATTTGTGGCGAGCAGGATGTCGGAGGCCGTATATGAGACCATGTCGGTTCGTATCGGAGCAGGTGATTATATTTTCTCCCTGTCAGCCAATCGGCTAAAGTTTGACGGTTTCATGACCGTGTATCAGTGTGACGGAGAGAAATCCACCATGAATGCAGCCTTAAAGAAACTGAATGAAGACACGAAGCTGTCTTTACAGGAAATGGTTCCGACACAGCATTTCACCCAGCCGCCGGGACATTATACCGAGGCTTCCCTTGTAAAGGCGCTGGAGGAACTGGGAATCGGACGTCCGAGTACCTATGCTCCGACGATAACCACACTTCTGGCGAGACATTATGTCGTAAAAGAAAACCGGAATCTCTACGTGACAGAGCTGGGAGAAGCAGTCAATGATATGATGGTAAAAGGATTTCCATCTGTGGTCAATGTTAATTTCACTGCCAACATGGAATCCCTATTAGACGGAGTAGAGGAAGGAAAGGTCAAATGGAAGACCATTGTGGAAAACTTCTACCCGGATATGAATGAAGCGGTGCAGGCGGCACAGAAGGAACTTGAGCATATCGATATTGCAGATGAAGTCACCGATGAGATTTGTGAAGAATGCGGCAAGAATATGGTGGTAAAATACGGACCTCACGGAAAGTTCCTGGCCTGCCCGGGATTTCCGGACTGCCGTAATACCAGACCATATTATGAAAAGATTAATGTGGCCTGTCCGAAATGCGGAAAAGACATTGTACTGAAAAAGACCAAAAAAGGCCGTAAATATTATGGCTGTATTGATAATCCGGACTGTGATTTTATGAGCTGGTCAAAGCCATCTGCTGTTCGTTGTAAGGAATGTGGCGGTTATATGGTTGAGAAGGGCAAAAAGCTTGTCTGTGCTAATGAAGAGTGTGGATATGTAACAGAACGGGAATCAAACGAATAATTATGAATGAAGACGAAAGAAGAACAACCTTGCAAAAGAAAAGGGCTGTTCTTCTTTTTTTCTGTAACCTGAAATAAATTATTTGAATTGTTGTTATTTATAAATTAATTACAAAAAGTAGAATAAATATTGGATAATCCCGTTGTTATTGTCTGACGAATATGTTAAAATTAACGTTAACAGAAAAAGCAGCCGGGGAGCGGAACGTAATATACAGACAGATGCTGCAGATAAAAGGAATGGAGGTTGCAATGAGTGTCCAATTACTAGATAAAACACGAAAAATAAACAAGCTTCTTCATAATAACAATTCTCACAAAGTTGTATTTAATGATATTTGCAAGATACTCAGTGAGATTCTGTTATCCAATGTGCTTGTTATCAGCAGAAAAGGAAAGGTACTGGGAATTAAAAACAGGCCCGATATTGAAGCAATCAATCAGTTGATTACCGGGGAAGTCGGAGGATATATCGATTCGATGCTCAATGAGCGTATACTCGGAGTTTTATCCACGAAAGAGAATGTGAATCTGGAGACGCTCGGTTTTGATTTTCCGGATATTGCACAGTATCAGGCGATTATTACTCCGATAGATATTGCCGGGGAAAGACTGGGAACCGTGTTTATGTACCGCCGGGAAAAACATTATGAGATTGATGATATTATACTGGTAGAGTACGGAACAACTGTTGTCGGTCTGGAAATGATGCGCTCGGTAAATGAAGAAAATGCCGAAGAGACCAGAAAGGTATCCATTGTGAAATCGGCAATCTCCACCCTGTCGTTTTCAGAGCTGGAGGCGATACAGCATATCTTTGATGAATTAGACGGTTCCGAAGGGATTCTGGTGGCCAGCAAGATTGCAGACCGGGTGGGAATCACCAGATCGGTTATTGTAAATGCACTTCGTAAGTTTGAGAGTGCCGGTGTAATCGAGTCCCGTTCTTCCGGAATGAAGGGGACATATATCAAAGTGCTTAATGATGTTGTTTTTGATGAACTGAAAAAGATGAAACATTAATACCACGGGGTAAAGGAGAAATAGAATGGCGGATAACTATAAGATAACCCAATATTCAGTAAATAATATACTCAGCTACGTTGAAAGCTCCCAGATAGCCATTCCGGAGATTCAGAGACCATTCGTCTGGAAAGGAAAAGAAGTCAGGGACCTGATAGATTCTCTCTATGAAGGATATCCGATTGGATACCTTATTGTATGGCAGAATTCGCAGGTAAGAATCCGGGGATTTGGAAAAAGCGGCACAAAAAAAATATTAATTGACGGTCAGCAGAGAGTCACTGCCATGATGGCGGCCCTCCTGGGAAAAGAAGTGCTGGATGACCAGTATTGTTCCCATCGGATAAAGATTGCCTTCAATCCGCTTGCACAAAGCGGAGAAGAACGTTTTGCGGTTTCCGATGAAAACATCGAGAAAAAACCGGAATGGGTGCCGGATATTTCTGTTTTCTTTAAGCGGGAATTTTCCTTCCGTAAATTTGAAAAAGAGTATAAAGAAAAGAATCCGGAGATGGATACGACCGGTCTTGAGGCAGCGGTTGACCAGTTAAAGGGTATCGTAAAGCATCAGGTTGGTATTATCGAATTGTCCTTCCTTCTGGATATTGATGTGGTATCGGAGATTTTTATCCGTATCAACCTTCAGGGAAAACCATTGAATCAGGAAGATTTTGCTATGTCAAAAATTTCTGTCAACGAGCAGTATGACGGAGATCTTATCAGAAATACGATTGACTATTTCTGTCATTTACTTAAAGAGCCTTCCTTCCTGGAAATACTTGATAAAAATGAAAGTGATTTTATGAAGTCCGAATATGGGCAGGAACTTCGTTGGCTGGGCAGCGCGAATGAGTTTGCCTACGTCCCGTCTTATGCAGACGTATTAAAGATTCTTCTGATTGCCTGCTTCGGAAAAAGCAAGATGGGCGACCTGGTGAATCTGCTTTCCGGAAAACAGTCCGGACGGGGAGAGGTATCCAAAAAGCTGGCGGAAGAGTCCTTTAAAAAGCTGGGACAGGGAGCCAAGGCTTTTGTCAGCGAAAAGAATTTCAGAGGCTTTATTTGTGCCCTGGAAAAAGCCGGCTACGACTGTCAGAGACTTCTGTATTCTCAGTCGGTATTAAATAACTGCTATGCCATGTATCTTCTCATGGATATGGAAGGAATTTCCGAAGAGAAAAAGGCTTCTCTCATCGGACGCTGGATGACCATGTGTCTGATTACCGGACATTATCAGAATTCTCCGGACAGCGTTGTCATGAAGGATTATAAAGAAATCAAAGAAGCAGGTATGGAAGGATATCTGACACAGATTGAGGAGCTTCGTCTGAATGACGAATTCTTTGATTCCGTTCTTCCGGAGAAATTTGCTTCCACCACCGTTCGTACTGCACCGTATCTGGCATATCTGGCAGCCCAGAATGCAGGAAATGCCCTTTCGCTGTATTCCGGCACCGATACAGTAGGTTCTCTGTATGCTGCAAAAACAGAAGCTTATCAGATTCTGCCAAAGGCATATCTGGAAAAATGTGGATTTAAAACAAGAGAAATCTATGGACAGGTGGCGAACATCACCTATATCTCAAAGGAAATAAAAGCAGTTGTAAAACGGAAATCCCCGCAGGATTACAAAGAAGAACTGGAGAAAGTAATATCTGCAGAAGAAATCAGGGATTCTCTGGAAGCCAATGATATTCCGGCAAGTATCTTTGAAGCGGATGCGGGCAATGTCGAAGCGATTCTGGCCGAAAGAAGAAAGGCCATGGCACAGAAGGTAAAAGCGTATTATCGTTCTCTTTGATTCAGACTCAGAGAATAAAAAATAAGTTCTTGCCAAGCAGACTTATCTGTGATATACTACCTTCGGTAAAATGAAACACGTTGCTGGATTCTGTCAGTCGATGTGCCCGTCTGGGTGGCTGAGGAAAGGGAAAGTGACGGAGGAAAAACAAAAAAAGGAGATTTTAAAATGAGTGTTATTTCAATGAAACAGTTACTCGAAGCCGGTGTGCATTTTGGTCATCAGACAAGAAGATGGAACCCTAAGATGGCTCCATACATCTACACAGAGCGTAATGGTATCTATATCATCGACTTACAGAAGTCTGTAGGAAAAGTTGATGAAGCATACGATGCAATTAAGAACTGCGTAGCTGAAGGCGGAAAGATTCTTTTTGTCGGCACAAAGAAACAGGCTCAGGATACTATCAAAAACGAAGCAGAAAGAAGCGGTATGTACTACGTTAACCAGAGATGGCTTGGTGGTATGCTTACCAACTTCAAGACAATTCAGAGCCGTGTTGCACAGTTAAAGAAAATCGAGGCAATGGAAGAAGACGGTACATTTGAGGTACTTCCGAAGAAAGAAGTTATCAAGCTGAAAAAACAGCAGGAAAAACTTGAGAAGAACCTTGGTGGTATCAAAGAAATGCAGGATATTCCTGATATGATCTTCGTAGTAGATCCAAGAAAAGAGAGAATCTGTATTCAGGAAGCACATACCCTTGGTATTCCATTAGTAGGTATCTGCGATACAAACTGTGATCCTGAAGAACTGGATTATGTAATCCCAGGTAATGACGACGCAATTCGTGCCGTTAAATTAATCGTTTCCAAGATGGCAGACGCTGTTATCGAAGGAAATCAGGGACAGGATGCAGAAGTTGCAGAGGAAGCAGAAGCAGAAGAAGCATAAAGCAGATTTCTGATTGTGAACGGATTGCCTCAGCCTGCGTTCTGCAGGCCGGGGCATTTTTGCGCAAACCCTATACAGAGAATGAATGAATTTATGGAGGAATGGAAATGGCTATTTCAGCAAAACAGGTAAAAGAATTACGTGAGATGACAGGTGCCGGCATGATGGACTGTAAGAAAGCTCTTACAGCTACAGAAGGCGATTTTGATAAAGCAATTGAGTTCTTAAGAGAAAAAGGTCTTGCAACTGCTGAGAAAAAAGCAGGCAGAATTGCAGCAGAAGGTATCGTAAAAGTTCTCGTTTCCGAAGATGGAACAAAAGCTGTTGCTGTAGAAGTTAACGCAGAAACAGACTTCGTTGCAAAGAACGAGAAATTCCAGGCTTACGTTGGACAGGTTGCAGAGCAGGCTATGGATACTACAGCAGCTGACCTCGACGCTTTCCTTGCAGAACCATGGAAATTTGACGAGACAAAGACTGTAAAAGAAGCACTGGCAGGACAGATTGCCGTTATCGGTGAGAACATGAACATCCGTAGATATCAGCAGGTAGCAGAGAACGCTGGTTTCGTTGCATCCTATACACATATGGGTGGAAAAATCGGTGTTTTAGTAGACGTTGAATCCGACGTTGTAAACGATGCTGTAAAAGAGATGGCAAAAAATGTTTGTATGCAGGTTGCAGCTTTAAGCCCGAAATACACAAGCAGAGCCGAAGTAGATCAGGAATACCTTGCAAAAGAGGAAGAAATCTTAACAGCAGCTGCTAAGAACGAAAAACCGGATGCAAACGACAAGATTATCATGGGTATGGTAAAAGGTCGTCTGAACAAATAATTAAAAGAAATCTGCTTAATGGATCAGGTTTACGTAAAAGCAGAAGACGGAAAACAGACCGTTGGTAAATATGTTGATGAAGTTGCAAAAGCAAACGGCGCTAAAATCACTGTAAAAGGATTTGTTCGTATGGAAACAGGCGAAGGAATCGAAAAGAAACAGGACGATTTCGCAGCAGAAGTTGCAGCTCAGATGGGAATGTAATCCCGATTTTTGCAAATCTTATATAAGAACCTTAAAACCCTTGAAAAACCAGTATTTTCAAGGGTTTTTCTTTTCTGATACCGGAAAGGAGGATACATCTTTATCCGGAAAGATACCGGAAAGGCTTTATCCGTTTCAGTGTAGGACTGGAAGAACCAGATGATATTATCAGGGATCTGGATCAGGCACTGAAAGAAATTGGCTTATAACATACTAACTGGAGAAATGGTATTTCTAGTGATGAATCCAGGATATATGGATGATAACTGGAGACTATCGTCCAGGGCTTCAGGCGGTGGAGATTTTGGGATATAGGACAGAAAATATGAATGAAACTCTTTAATGATTAAAACAGATGTGTAACAGATAGGATCAACGCAGACTGTAATAAAAAGTGGAATTAACAAAATATCTTCTCTTTTATATGGGAAAATGTACTGACTTATTGAAATGGGATGCAAAATAAAACAAATAAAAGCGGGAAAATTGGTCTAATGATACAATTTTCCCACTTTTATTAAACGTTTTTATAAAGCTTTAAGAAAGAATTATCTATCTCCGTATTTATCGCTCCATTGGGCGATTTCATAGAATACAGGTAATAAGTCCTTTCCTTTTTTAGTTAAAGAATATTCAACGTGAGGAGGAATTTCATTATATTGCTCTCTGTGTACGATTCCCTTATTTTCGAGATCTCTTAAAGTAGTTG
Source organism: Eubacterium sp. (assembly GCA_022769785.1). Lineage (GTDB taxonomy): Bacteria > Bacillota > Clostridia > Lachnospirales > Lachnospiraceae > Anaerobutyricum. The sequence goes on along the minus strand of JALEIY010000076.1, from coordinate 2,551 downwards.
TTAACATAGTATTGGTGATTTTTGGTATTTTTGCTTTTAATTCATTAAATCGACAGGAATCCTTTTTACATAACTCATAAATAACCTGGGTTCTCCATTTTCCACTTAACATTTCTAAAGTTTTTCGGATCGGGCAGTGTTCATTGTTTGGGCGATTTAAAAGATTGTCAATAAATTTTTCCATTGCTATTTCTTTATTCATAATAACCTCCGGTATATTTCACTATACTTAGTCAGTTTAATCTGCGTTCTTGCGGAATGTTTCTGTACTTAGTATACTTTCTATATCTATAAAAATCAAATAGAAAAGAGGTAGGATTATGATATTGTATTTTTCCGGTACAGGAAATAGCCGTTTTGTTGCGTGTGAATTAGGAAAACAGTTAAAAGATGAAGTGGTTGCAATCAATACATATTTGAAAGAAGGAACAAAAGGAGTTTTTGATTCTTCCAATCCATATATATTTGTAACTCCAACCTATATGAGCAGAATGCCAATGAAAGTGGAACAATTTCTGTTGGATGCGACCTTTAAAGGGAATAAGAATGCATATTTTGTTTTGACAGCAGGTCAGGCCATTGGTAATGCGGGAAATTATTGCAAAAAAATATGCGTGGAACAAGGTTTGCAATATAAAGGAATTCAAGCAATAGAAATGCCGGCAAACTATGTCGTTATGTATGATGTGCTTGATAGGGAACAGGCTGCTGAAGCTGCAAAAAAGGCATTGCCTGCAATTGAAAAGGTCGCCGACATTATCAGGAATGGAAATGTTTTAAAAAATCAGGGGTTAAATGGACATAAAATGTTCAGTGCAATAGCACCGGCATTTACCTCTGTGATGGTAAAAGCTAAAAACTTTTATGCAGAAGATACCTGTATTAGTTGTGAAAAATGTAAGGAACTTTGCCCATTGAATAATATTTCATATATAGAAGGAAAACCCGTATGGGGAGAAAATTGTATGCACTGTATGGCATGTATCAGTGCATGTCCTGCAAAGGCAATCCAGTATGGCAAAGGAACAAAAGCAAAAAACAGATATTATCTGGAGGAAAAATAAAAAGAAAGTGGTAACTTCCTTTTATTGATGTTCACTCTTGATACAAAATCTGATGCCCTCAGTTAAGTGAATAACAAGTATGACAAGTCATAGCATCCATTTTAATCCTAAAAAATTTATATTGACAATGAAAACGGTCGTTAGCTATAATATAGAAAACGACCGTTCGCATTTTGGAGGATTGAGTATGAAGGATATGCCAACAAAGGAAAGAATTTTATATGCAGCACTCGACCTTATTTCGGAAAAGGGATATGACGGTGTAGGGGTAGATTTGATAGCAGAGAATGCCGGGCTGAAAGGACCTTCTCTTTACAGACATTATAAAGGAAAAGAGGATATTTTTCTTTCTTTGATAGATATGGTTGAAGCCCATTATATGACAGGATTTGGACTAATGAATACGAAAGAGGGATATCCGGATACTATGGATGACTTAATTGAGAATGCTATGGAAAGAATCCGGTTTACAATGCACGATGATGTCATTCGCAAAACCCGAAGAATCCTGGCAATGGAGCAGTTTCGAAGTGAACGAATGGCGGAGCTGACAACACGTTATCATCTGGAAAACCTGCAGAAATTGTATGCAGATATCTTTGCAGACATGATGGAAAAGGGAATATTGAAGCAGGATGACCCGGAATACCTTGCCCTTGAGTTTGTATCACCGGTCTCCCTGTTTATTCATATGTATGACAGACAACCGGAGAAAGAAGCAGAAGTTCTGGAAAAAATCAGAAAGCATTTTGAACACTTTGCGAAGGTGTATGGGAAGAAGAAGTCAGATTTAGGAGAGTGATAAAAGCATGCAATTGGTATTAGCTGAAGATTTTGCCATGGTAAGAAAGAAATATATTGAAGTAATTGAATATACAAAAGACATGAATATCCATGCCCGATGGATTTATGGACAGCATCCCACAGATGCGATGATCCAATCTTATATGGACAGACAGGAGATGTATTTGTATATGGATGGGCAAGATGTTGCAGGTATGGCAGCGATTACAATGTATCAGGGTGAGGACTATCATGAAATTATCTGGAGTCAAAACCTGAAAGATGATGAGGTGGCTTCCCTGCATATTCTTACAGTAACTCCTGAATATCAGGGAAAAGGTGTATCGAAAAGAATGATGACAGAAATCATTTTTCTGGTAAAGCAAAAAGGAAAGAAAGCAATCCGTCTTGATACTCTGGCATCGAATATTCCGGCTCAGCATATGTATGAAAAACTTGGATTTGTGTATCGGGGAAAGCAGAACCTTTTTGCAGAGAATACCGGATGGACGGATTTTCTGTATTATGAATTGCCACTAAGCAAGAAAGACCAGGATAATCGGTATCGATGGTAATTCCTGTATCAGCTATGGGGGTGTGTGGAAACCTTGGAAGCAGAACTGATTCTTGTCGACCCAAAAGAAAATGTGAAGGTCGAAGATGAAAAAAAGATAGATGCATTTTGTCAGAAGTTAAAGCAAGAT
>JALEIY010000172.1 GCA_022769785.1 Eubacterium sp. | reverse complement strand
TCTTAGTTTTTGGAAATATATATTAATTATACCGGACATCAGTCAAAATAGCAATCTTTTTTTCGAATATCTGTTCTTTTTTCTCTTGCTTTTTTATTAGCCCTATGCTATGATATTTTTACGAACATACATTCGATTTATTGTTGATGGCTGGAGGTTTTTATGGATATTTTGCAGCACAGCCTGTCTCTGGAGGAAAAACTGAATATTCTGGCAGATGCAGCCAAGTATGATGTGGCCTGTACTTCCAGCGGTTCCGACCGCCGAGGTCAGAAGGGTTCCCTGGGTAATGCTGTCTCCAGCGGTATCTGTCACAGCTTTGCCTCGGATGGGCGATGTATCTCTCTTCTTAAGATATTACTGACCAATCATTGTATTTTTGACTGCAAGTACTGCCTTAACCGTTCTTCCAACGACAGGGTCCGCGCCACCTTTACTCCGGAAGAGGTCTGTACTCTGGTCATCGAGTTTTACCGGCGCAATTATATAGAAGGACTGTTCCTGAGTTCCGGTGTGATAAAAAGTCCCGCCTACACCATGGAACTGATGTATCAGACGGTCTATCTTCTCCGCACCCGGTATCATTTTAACGGATATATTCACGCGAAAGCGATTCCGGGCGCTCCGCAGGAGCTGGTCACAGAGATGGGGTATCTTGTTGACAGGATGAGCGTCAACCTGGAGCTTCCCACCACCGAAGGCTTAAAGCGTCTGGCTCCCCACAAGAATCCATCCACCCTGCTTAAGCCCATCCGGCAGATTCAGCAGGGCATCGCCGGTCACCGGCTCGCCATCGGCAAAGATGCCCGGATGGAGCGTTTTCACGACAACCGCCTTTTGAACGGCAGTATCTTTGATAACAATCCTTACCAAAAGCTTCAGGGAGAGACTTCTGCCATCCCGGAGCCAAGACTCCTCCCCTCCACAGGGAAGCCCGCTCCTTTTGTTCCTGCCGGACAGAGTACGCAGATGATTGTCGGTGCTTCCGGCGAACACGACCTTCACCTTTTAACTGCCGCTCAGAGACTTTATCAGCAATACGACTTAAAGAGAGTCTTCTATTCTGCCTACGTTCCACTGAACGAAGACGCCGCTCTTCCCGCACCGGATACGCCTCCTCCCCTTCTCCGGGAGCACCGGCTGTATCAGGCCGACTGGCTGCTTCGGTATTACGGTTTTCGCGCCGAAGAGCTTTTAAGCACAGAGAAACCGGACTTTAATCTTTCTCTGGACCCCAAATGTGACTGGGCGCTGCGTCACTTGGAGCTTTTTCCGGTGGAAGTCAATCGGGCCAGCTACGGAGAGCTGCTTCGGGTTCCCGGTATCGGTACGAAGTCTGCCGGACGTATCATCCGGGCCAGACAGCAGGGTTCTCTCACTTTTGAGAATCTGAAAAAGATGCGGGTTGTTCTGAAGCGGGCCATGTACTTTATCACCTGCAGCGGAAAGATGATGTACCGGATTCCCATAGAAGAAGGCTATATCACAAGACAGCTTACCTGCGACAATCACCGGGAAACCTGGAACGCACAAAATCCGAACTCTTACCGACAGCTTTCCCTTTTTGACGATTTTCACATCAGCACAGGATGATACGATTTTTCTCAGGAGGCTATTATGACTACCATTTTTACCTGTCAGGACCGATTTGACAGTATGATGACCTGTATTTATGATGCATGGGCTTCGCGCCTCGGACACTCCAATGTACGGCTGATGACAGAACCCATCGGCACCCCGGAATTATTTTGTGAATACCGTTCTGTCCGGGCAGATTCCGAGAAGACTAGAAAGGTCATTCGCTCCATCCGCGGAAAGATATCCACCCGGGCTTATATCATGGTCTACCGTGCGGCCATGTCCTGTCAGCCTGACAAGCTGGATGCTATTTATCGTTTTCTAATTGCCGGATTTCATTATGGACCTTCGGTAATTCATTATCTTAAAGAGCCTGCAGTGATGCGCATTTTCGACATTGACCGGAAGGTGGCCAACGAAGCGCATTCTTTTAATGAATTTATCCGGTTTACCGATTCTCCGGAGCACATTCTTGTGAGCAGGATTTCTCCCAAAAGCAATGTTCTCACCCTGGTTGCCCCACACTTTGCCGACCGGATGCCTTCTGAAAACTGGATGATTATCGATGATACCCGGCATATCGCCATTGTCCATCCGGCGGACCAGGATTACTATCTGACCTCCCTTTCCCCGGAAGAAACCGAAAGGCTGACCAGGGAATACGATGACCCCTACGTCAGCCTGTGGAAAGGTTTTTTTACTCATATTGGTATTAAAGAACGGGAGAATCCCCGCTGTCAGCGTAATATGCTGCCTCTGTGGTATCGTCGCCATATGACAGAGTTTATAAGTAACAATTAATCCGTTTTCTTTCATGGCACCTCAACGGGATTCTTGACTATATACTATTCTATGTTAATATTATTCATATAATATCAACCGTTTGTCTCTGTTTTACACATCTCTCATTGCTGTATAAACAGAGCAATCCCCCAGTCAAGACAGTGAGGTTTTCCATGTATCATTTTATCGTTAATCCCAACGCTTCCTCCGGGCGAAACCGCCATATCTGGAAGCAGATTAAAAAGCTTCTTTCGGAAGAACAGGTAACCTATCAGGCGTATTTTCCAAAAAGCCGCAAAGAAACCGAGGAGCTGACCGCACAGTTAACTGCAGGTGCTCCGCTTTCCGGAACATCGGAAGAATCCATCTGCCATATTATCGTTTTAGGCGGCGACGGCACGCTGAATGCCGTTTTACAGGGCATCCGTTGTTTCAACCGGACAAAGCTGTCCTGCATCCGTATTGGCTCCGGTAATGATTTTGCCCGTGATTTAAAACTGGGCCGTCATCCGGTAAAAGCATTGCAAAAGATTCTTCACCAGCCGGAGGAAATCTCCATGGATTACGGAGAAGCCCGCTGCCAGTCCGGCGACGGCAAGGTTTTGCGTCGTCGTTTTCTCATAAGCAGCGGTGTAGGATACGATGCCGCCATCTGCGCAGAAGCCAATCACAGCACTTTGAAAAATCTGCTGAATACCCTACATATCGGCAAACTGATTTATCTGCTTATCGGACTGAAACAGATTTTTACAAAAACCTCGGCACCAGCTCTTTTACAGTTGGATGAACAGCCTCCGATTCGCATCGACCGGATGTTTTTTCTGACCAGCATGATACACTGTTACGAAGGCGGCGGTGTTCCGTTTTGCCCGAATGCCGATTATTCGGACGGCCTGTTGGATTTGTGTCTTGTAGAGTCCATGCCAAAATATAAACTTCTTCTGGCCGTTCTTCTCGTCTATTTTAAGAAGCACTATTGTTTCCCAGAGGTCACCGGCTACCGCTGCCGTTCCCTGAGGCTTCAGACCGCCCGTCCGGAATGGCTCCATATGGACGGAGAGACCCCTTGTAAGATACAAAAGCTGTCGATAAAGTGCCTCCCGGGACTTAAGGTCATACGCTAAACTGCATCTTACAGTTTTTCGGCATATTCTTTTTCCTTGAAACCGACCAGGACAAAATCATCTCCCACAACAATCGGGCGTTTCACCAGCATTCCATTGGAAGCCAGCAATTCATATTGCTCTTCCTCACTCATATCTGGAAGCCGGTCTTTGATATTGTTCTGGCGGTAAACCTGACCGCTGGTATTGAAAAATCGCTTTAATGGCAATCCACTTTTTTCACGCCATTTTTTCAGTTCTTCTGCAGTCGGATTATTTTCCACAATATGGCGGTCCTCAAATTCGACCCCATATTCCTGCAGCCATTTCATTGCCTTTTTACAGGTAGAACATTTCGGGTACTGTACAAATAAAACACTCATTATTATTTTCCTTCCTTTCTATGAATTAATTCAATCTGCCAGTCAATCGGCTCTAAATGATGAAATTTCAAAAAGTCATTGGTCTGACTGAAATGCCTGCATCCGAAGAATCCCCGATAAGCAGACAGTGGGCTTGGATGCGGTGCTTCCAGAATCAGATGCTTTGGATTCGTCAGCATTTTTTTCTTATTTTGCGCCGGCCGTCCCCAGAGCAGAAATACAATCGGCCGGTCCTGTTCGTTTAGCACGCGAATTGCCGCATCCGTAAATTCCTCCCATCCAATTCCCCGGTGAGAGTTGGCCTGATGGGCCCGAACCGTTAAAACCGTATTCAGCATGAGCACACCCTGCTCTGCCCATTTGACCAGATATCCGTTATCCGGGATATAACATCCCAAATCATCATGCAATTCCTGATAAATGTTCACCAGAGATGGAGGGATATCCACATCCGGCTTCACAGAAAAACACAGACCATGGGCCTGTCCGTTGTTGTGGTAAGGGTCCTGCCCCAGAATCACCACTTTTACATCCTTTAATGGAGTCAGGTGAAAGGCATTAAAAATATCCTCTGCCGGAGGGAAAATCTCTCTTGTCCGGTATTCTTCATTCACCGTTTTATATAATTCCCGGTAATAAGGTTTCCGATACTCACCCTTTAATGCCTCAGACCAGTCGTTGCTAATTGCTGCCATACCTTCATTCCTGCCTTTTCTTATGTTTTGGCCCTTTCCCCTGCCTCATGTCTTCGCGGGGATGTTTTTCATTTCACAGGAAATAGTGTTATTTCCTGTCGAATGAAAAAAGGCTGCTATAATATATATAAAATATATTATAACAGCCTTTTTGGATTCTGACCACAAAACCATAGAAAATCTGTGTATATCCCTTAGTCCTCCCGGACAGGAAGCCACGCATTTCATCAGATTCTTAATGTATGTTTTTCACTTTCACCCGGTCCGAATCCCAATTTATCGTATTCTGCCTTCGCAACCTCCCAAGGAAGTACATCAACCGGTTCTTTAAGATAACTTAATATATCTGCAATACCTTCTCCTGTATAAGCACTTGTAAAGAAAATCTTTTTACAACCGGCTAATCGAAGCCATTCGGCAGCCATTTCGGGATCGGCGGCCCAATGGTCTATCTTGGTTACTACGCCAACAACTTCCCTGTTGCTGACAGATACAACGTTAGGTGGATAAAGAGAAAACGGTTCGATGGCACTCATCAGGAGTCCGATAATATCCGCCTCACAGCCATATACTGCAAGAGCACCTGCCAGCTCCTTCGTCTCCGCATATTCTCCCGGCGTATCAATTATCACATCAAAATGATTCACATACTGTGTCTTATGATATGTAATTTTCTCACCTTTCATTGCCTGCATAATCGTAGTCTTTCCGGATTCACTACGACCTACAAACATAATCTTGCGCATCAAATCACCTTATTTCTTTGTTACTGGACAAGTAGCATATCCCAAATCATTCTGGAAATAATGAATCACAGCTTTAACCGCTGACTCTACCGCTGAAATACGTCCGGTAAGAATCAGAGTGCCACTGAAACGGTCCACAAATCCGAGATAAACATCACCGCTCTTAATTGCGATATCTGCACCGATTACCGCAGACTCACTAGGAGTAACTGTAATAATACCGATAGCAGAACGCTCAAAATCAATATCAGGATTCAGTCCCAGCTTACGGTATACAATTGGTTTCGGACTGGTTACAACGTGGGCCAGTGTAATCTGACGTCCAGGTACAGTTTCCTGAATAATACGAAGTCTTCCTTCCGTATCCTTTGGTAATAATTCTTTAATATCCATAATTCCGCTCCTTTAAAAAAATACAGTCTTCTGGTTCCGACATACTTATACTAATTTAAAATGATTATAGCACAAATAAAAGCAACAAGCTATGAAAAAATTGGACTTTTCCTGCTATTCCTTGGTTCTTTCTTGCCAAATCATACAAAAAAGGGTAAACTATCAACAAGAAAACGCAACAATATGCAATAGAAAGGGTAGA
>JALEIY010000170.1 GCA_022769785.1 Eubacterium sp. | reverse complement strand
CTGGTGGCAGATGAAGAAATCTGCAAAGTACATGTTCATACCAATCATCCGGGAAATGCATTCGAGAAAGCCCTTACATTTGGTGCCCTTTCCAACATGAAAGTAGACAATATGCGTCTGGAACACCAGGAGAAGCTGATTAAAGACGCAGAAAAAGTTGCAGCAAAACAAAGGGAAGAAGAAGCTGCCGCTGAGCTTTCTGCCGCGGAAGAAAAGCAGTCAGAACCGGCAAAGGAGACCGGATTTATTGCGGTTTCCATCGGGGAAGGCTTGACAGAGATTTTTAAGAGCCTTGGGGTAGATTACCTGATTGAAGGCGGCCAGACCATGAATCCGAGTACGGAAGATATGCTTAACGCGATTGACAAAGTAAATGCAGAGAATATTTTCATTCTCCCGAACAATAAAAATATTATTCTTGCTGCGGAACAGGCGAGAGACCTCACGGAAGATAAAAATATCATTGTTCTTCCAACGACAACGATTCCGCAGGGTATCGCAGCAATGATTGGTTATATGCCGGAAATGTCCGCAGAAGAGAATGCAGAAACCATGAAAGGCTGTGCTGCAGATATTCAGAGCGGTCAGGTTACTTACGCTGTCAGAGACACCGTAATTAATGGAAAAGAGATTCATAATGGAGACATTATGGGTATTAACGACCGCGGCATTGAAGCAGTCGGAACCGATGTAGCAGATACGACCATCGAACTTCTTGACCAAATGGTAGATGAAGATTCGGAGCTTGTATGTATATATTACGGGGAGGATGTGACCCAGGAGGCTGCCGAAGAGCTGGCAGACCGGATTGAAGAGCATTTCCCTGAGCTGGAAGTAGAGATAAATTTCGGCGGACAGCCAATCTATTATTATATGTTATCCGTAGAATAAACTCCAAAAGCTGCCGTAATTATTTGCGGCAGTTTTTTTTATCTCGTTGGAGAAGCCTCCGGCGCATCTCGCAGCTTTCACTGCCAATACATTTACATAAAGGAGAAAACCAATGACATCGGTTCGGGAAATTAAAGGAATTGGAGAAAAAACAGAAAAACTGTTAAAAAAACTGGGAATTGAAACTGTTGAGGATTTGGTTCATCACTATCCCAGATGTTATACGACTTATCCGGAACCGATTATGACCGGTGATGTCGTCACGGGACAAAGATGTTCTGTTCGATGTGAGATTGCCTCTCCAATACATTTAAAAGCAGTTCGTAAATTAAAAATCTGTACCTGCCTCGGAGCAGATGAAAGCGGACAGATTTTTTTTCGATGGTTTAATATGCCGTATCTGAAAAACAGTCTGAAGCAGGGAGAAATCTATATTTTTACCGGAACGCCCGTATTCAAAGACGGAAGAATCATGATGGAACACCCGGAGATTTCTACCCCGGAAAACTATCATCGGCTGACCAAAACATTTCAGCCCGTTTATCCGCTTACCGCTGGATTATCAAATAAAACAATTCAGAAAGCACAGGCTGCTGTTTTTCAATCTTATCACACAGAAGAATTTCTTCCGGAAAAGGTCAGAGAGTATTACTCCCTTACAGAAGAGAATCAGGCATTAAAAGAAATTCATTTCCCTTCCGGGAGAGAAGCGCTTACCGAGGCGAAAAAAAGAATTATTTTTGATGAATTTTTCCGGTTTTTCAGCGCTCTCGCTCTGGTTAAAGAACGGGAAAATCAATCATTAAATCAATATATTATCCCGATGGGAGAAGAAATAAAAGACTTTATCCGTACATTGCCCTATGAGCTTACCGGGGCACAAAAAAAGACACTGCAGGATATACGAAATGATTTTTCAGGAACGATGACCATGAATCGTCTGATTCAGGGAGATGTGGGTTCCGGAAAAACTATTGTTGCCATGATTGCTATGTTGGCTGCCGTAAAAGCAGGATATCAGGCGGCATTAATGGCACCGACAGAGGTGCTTGCCACCCAGCATTATGAAACCTTTACCCGGATGCTTGCTCCTCTGGGAATCCGAATCTGTCTGCTTACAGGTTCCATGAAGGGAAAAGAGAAAAAAGAAGCAAAAGCACGATGTGAAAATGGAGATGCGGATATTATCATCGGAACCCATGCGCTTATTCAGCAAAATGTGAATTTTTTACAGCTTGCATTGGTTGTAACGGACGAGCAGCACCGGTTTGGCGTAAAGCAAAGAGATGCTCTGTTTAAAAAAGGAAAGGAGCCACATGTGCTTGTCATGAGTGCCACACCGATTCCGCGGACACTGGGAATGATTTTATACCGGGATTTGGATGTCAGTATCATTGATGAAGTCCCTGCTTCCAGGCGTCCGATAAAAAACTGTGTCATCAATCAGAATGCCCGTCAGACGGCATGGAACTTTGTTTTAAAGGAAGTTGAGAAAGGAAGACAGGCATATATTATCTGTCCGATGATTGAGGAAAGTGAAACCATGGACATGGAAAATGTCACAGAATATACCCGGATGCTCTCTGTTTTTCTTCCTCCTTCAATTCGCCTGGGGACTCTCCACGGAAAAATGTCTCCGGCAGAAAAAAATGATATCATGGAACAATTTGCAAAAAATGAAATTCAGATACTGGTATCTACCACCGTTGTTGAAGTCGGAATTGATGTATCTAATGCCACAGTGATGCTCATTGAAAATGCAGAGCGGTTCGGGCTTGCCCAGCTTCATCAGCTTCGGGGACGCGTCGGTCGGGGAGAGTATCAGTCATATTGTATTTTTATTTCGGGAACCAGTCAGGAAGAAGCTATGGAGCGACTGTCTGTTGTGGGAAAATCCAATGATGGATTTTACATTGCAGTAGAGGATTTAAAACTCCGGGGACCGGGAGAGTTTTTCGGAACAAGGCAAAGTGGGACGATGAATTTTGCACTGGGTGACATTTATACTAATGCGGATATCTTAAAATCTGCTTCCGAAGCAGTTGATTATCTTAAAACGACCGATTATAATTTTATGAAAATCCATCAGTATTCTCTGGAGCGGGATTTGAATTTAGCCAGAAATTTATAGAGGAGACGACAAAAGATGAAAAGAAATACCGGACTTTGTTATAACAAACTGCCCATGGAAGGGGCTTATAATGTGAGGGATCTTGGCGGCTATGCCACGAAAAACGGGTCTGTCACACGATATCATCAGTTTTTAAGAAGTGATAATCTGACAGAAATTTCGGAGGCGGACCAGAGCTTTCTGGAACATTACGGACTCGGAGCAATTATTGATTTAAGAGGCCGGGAAGAGACATTAATATATCCGAATCCTTTTCGCTGCAGTGAAAAAGTTCGATATATTAACCTTCCTTTTATCACAGATGGGGTACTTGACCTTCGTGCTGTCAAAGAAAAAGGCTTTCGACCGGAAGTGTTTTATGTCAATCTTTTAGAATACAAAGAAATGGTTTGTAAAATTTTCCGGTTTATTCTGGAAAATGCAGACAAATGTATTCTGTTTCACTGTCAGGCAGGCAAAGACCGGACAGGGATACTTGCCATGCTGCTCTTAGGCGTTTGCGGAGTATCAAAAGAAGATATTATTGCCAATTATGAAGTGACACATACTTATTTAAAGGACCACATGGAGATTCGACTTGACGAAGGGCTGGAAGAACTGGAATTTTCCAGACCGGAATGGATTGAAACGGCTTACGACCATATTATTACAGAGTATGGTTCTTTCCGTCTGTATCTGATGGCCTGCGGCCTTTCCGGAAAAGAAATCCGTAAAATCCGAAAAAAACTGATACTCTGACAGCCACTTTTATATTTTGCCACAAGGGAAGATTATTCCTTGACAAAACCATCAGATATTATAAAATAGAATCAGAATATATGATAAGGATGGACTGAATTATTATGAGAGTAATTGCCGGCACGGCTCGTCATCTGATTCTGAAGACGATACCCGGAATGAATACCCGGCCGACCACAGACCGTATAAAGGAGACTCTTTTTAATATGCTCTCCTGGCAGGTGGAAGGAAGCCGTTTCCTTGATTTGTTCAGCGGAAGTGGAGGAATCGGAATTGAGGCCTTAAGCCGCGGCGCAAGGCAGGCAGTTTTTGTGGAACACAATCGCAGGGCAGCCGCCTGCATCCGTGAGAATCTGGAACATACCCGCCTTCATGAAAAAGGACTTGTCCTTGAAAAAGATGCCATGAGTGCTCTTTCCTGGTTGGAAAGCAGGAAAGACTGCTTTGATTATATTTTCATGGATCCGCCTTATGGCAGATTGCTTGAAAAAGATGTTCTGCTTTTTTTGGAGCATTCCTCCCTCTGTGATGAACATACCAGGATCATAGTCGAATCCGATCTTGATACTTCATTTTCTTATTTAGCGGATACGGAGCTGGAGATTCAAAAAGAAAAGAAATACAAAACAAACAAACATACATTCATCGGCAGAAAAATATAACAGAGGAAGGAACAACAGATTTATGGCAACAGCAGTATATCCGGGCAGCTTTGATCCGATTACTTTTGGGCATCTTGATATTGTTCAGAGAGCATCGGAAGTATTTGATAAAGTAATTATCGGAGTATTGAAAAATCAGACAAAGAATCCTCTTTTCAGTCTGGAAGAGAGGGTTGATATGATTGAGAAGGTTACATCAGATATCCCAAATGTGGAGGTCGTTTCTTTTGGAGGACTTCTGGTAGACTTTTGTAAACAGGTCGGAGCAGATGTCGTCGTCAGAGGGTTAAGAGCGGTTTCAGATTTCGAATATGAGTTAATGATGGCACAGACGAACAAGGAACTGAACCCGAATCTGGAGACCATGTTCTTTGCCACCAGTGCGAGATATTCGTTTTTAAGCTCCAGTACCGTTCGGGAACTGGCAATGTTTGATGCGGATATCCGACAGTTTGTGCCGGAATATGTTCACCGGAAAGTATATGAGAAGCTGAAAGAAGAAAAGCTTACAGTTTAGCTCTGCAGCAGGAAAGCAGATTTTGGAGGGAATAAGAAGAATGAACATTGAACAATTAATTGAAGAAATAGAAGTATACGTGGATAACTGTAAGTCGGCCGGTGTTCTCGGCGGTGGCAATACCATAAAGGTAAACAGAGAAGAGCTTCTTGCCATGCTCGATGAGTTAAGAACACAGCTTCCGGGTGAACTTTCGGAAAGCCGTCGTATCATCAGTACAAGTGACTCTATTCTGGCGGATGCCAGAGCAAAGGCTGACCGTATCGTACAGGATGCAGCCAAAGAGGCAGGAGTTCTTATTGATGACAATGAGATTGTTGCACTTGCCAATATGCGTGCCGACGAAATTATCCGGAATGCCAACGAACAGGCAGAGTCCATTCTTTCCCAGGCGAAGGAGACATCAAAAGCATTACAGCACGGTGCTCTGGAATACACCCAGAGCATGATGGGAGGATTGGAATACCTCTTTGACAGCATGATTGATCAGGAAAAGAAATACTTTGATTCTGTGATTGCAAAATTAAAAGAAGACCATAAACAGATTATTGAAGACAAGCATGAGATTGATCTTCAGTTAGGCTATGGTGTAAAGAGCACCAGAAGCAAAGAGGATTTCGAAAAGAAAAATGATACTAAGGAGTAATCTGCTCTTTTATCAGGAACATAATGTATACAGTGCGGCGAAAAGTGCAAAGCTTATCGCCGCAGTTGTTGTTTTTGAACGAAAATAAGGCTTCATGGACAGTTTGGTATCGGTAACAATAGAATAAACCTGAGCCATAGTGCAAAGGCCTCCAAAGGAAATACTCCCGGCGAGGATTCCGCCTTTACAAACATTTGAAAATGCATTTTCGGCCACAAGATAAGGATATCCGGAAGTAATTTCCAGATTCGATACGAGTACTGTCAGAACCGGCAGATTATTCCCGATGCATTCCAGCGAAAGTCCTATCAGTATTGTAAAAAGCATCATATAAATGCCTATGGTTAAAATGATTTCCAGAGAAGCTATCCAGATTTCTCTCACAGAGGAATTCTCTGTGTCCGGGAGCTTTTTTATCGTGATATTTTTTGAACAATTGCGAATCCGTCCTTTCCGGGTTTTCCAGACAAAAGTGAGAAGGAGCGGCAGGTAAAGAGAAAGAACAAATAATCTCCACAGGATTTTGGAAAAAGGAAATCCCGGGCGGATATAACCAGCCAGAAACATGGGGCTGACGAAAGAACAAAGAGGAAGCATCTCTTCCGCGGATTCTTTTGATAAAAGACCATTTTCAAAAGTATATTTAATAAAAACGGCGCCCACAGGAAAACCGGAGCTAAGTCCCAGTAAAAGAAGAGGAAGAGAGACAGAAAGGGAAGGCTTTCCCGGAAGGAGCCGTCGGAAAACGTCGAAAAACAACCCCGGTAGTTGATAATAAATCCAGAACCGGGCAAGAATAATAAATGGGAGTAATACCGGGAGTACGGAAAAAGCCCATACGGATATTCCTTTTGCGGCATAACGGCACACATCGTCAGAACAGAGAATCAGAATAAAAAATGCTAATATACAGAGAATCTGACAGAGTACTTTTCCGTATTTCCTCATAAAGTTTACACTTTTCTTTTTCACAAAAATACTCCTGTTCCCGATTTAATAAGAATATATGAAATAAAGGGAAGCAGTATGACATATATAATACTTCCGGGGAATTGTAAAAACACCAGGAAGCATAAATAAGGGATTAAAAAAGTCAGAAAGTAAATTTAACAAAAAACAAAAATTTCTTGACAAGCATATGGCGGACGAGTATAATATCAAGAGTATGAGAACGAAAGGTTGCTGATATTATGACAATCAATATATCGGAGATCTTGGCTAATCCATCTGTAATTAAAGAATTTAAGGTTGAGCCTGAGTTTGATGTGCTTGATTTAAAGCAGGGCAGTTATCCGATCAGTCAGAAGAATCCGTTTATACTGACGGTTTCCAATGCGAAAGGGAAGCTTCACATCAAGGGTGATACAGAGATTAGATTGATGATACCATGTGACCGCTGTCTGGATGAAGTGGAACACACTTTTCCGGTTCATGTGGATTGCAGGGTGAATTCTGATAAAGAGTCAGATGGCATTGGAGACGTTTCAGAGGCTGATATCAGTAATTCAGACAATGATGATGACTACAGCTTCGTGGACGGATGTATACTGGATGTGGACAAGCTTGTCAGAGACGAGATTGTGGTTGCACTCCCTACAAAGGTTCTGTGTTCGGAAGATTGCAAGGGATTGTGCAGCGTCTGCGGAACGAATCTGAACCATGGGTCCTGTACCTGTGATCGTTCGGTGGGAGATCCGCGTATGGCGGCAATTCAGGATATCTTTCGAGATTTTAATGCGTAATATGCTTTAGACCGATGTATCTTTAGTGAACAGGTATGCATTCAGACGTCTGTATCAACATTTTTAAAGAGGAGGTGTGACCATGTCAATTTGTCCAAAGAACAAATCTTCTAAAGGAAGAAGAGACCGCCGTAGAGCAAACTGGAAAATGTCTGCTCCAACACTGGTAAAATGCAGCAAATGCGGAGCATTAACAATGCCTCACAGAGTTTGCAAGGCTTGCGGTTCCTATAACAAAAAAGAGATTATCTCTGCTAACTAATTGAAATTAGAGATTTAAATCGGGATTTGGTTTTTCCATATCCCGATTTTTTCGTTTGTGCCAATTTTTAGTTCTTTTCAAGGCCGATTTATTCCTTTGGTAAAAGTGTGAATTTTAGCTAGTTGAGATTTTGAATTACATAGCCGATGCAGAACTTTCATAAAAAGGGATAATATAGATTTTGTAAGCTCCTCTTGCATATACTATTTGTGGACAGTATAATAAACACAGGAGCACTCTTTCAAAAATCAAAAAAAATTTCACTTTCGAAAGTGGGTGGGGATATGAAAATAATTACAAGAACAAAATATCTGGATCGAATCATTGAATTGAATGGAACTCCCGATATAAAAATCATTACAGGTATTCGCCGTTCGGGTAAATCGAAGCTTATGCAGGCATACATTGAGTATCTGAAAAGTAATTTTGAGAACATCAATATTATTTTTATTGACTTTATGGATTTGGCATATGAGCAAATTAAAGAATATCACGCTTTGCACTCCTATGTAGAAGAGCATTATCAGGCAGAAAAAACAAATTATCTTTTCGTGGATGAGGTTCAGATGTGTCCTAAATTTGAACTGGCAATTAATAGCCTGTATTCCAAAGGAAAATATGATATTTACATTACCGGTTCCAATGCGTTTTTGTTAAGTGCAGATCTGGCAACCCTGTTCACTGGACGCTACCTGGAAATCCATGTGTTTCCGTTTAGCTTTCAGGAGTATTGCAAATATTATGATGCGATTGGTGACAAGGATAAGCTCTTTGACGATTACGTTATTAAAGGCGGTTTGGCCGGTTCTTATGCTTACAGAACGGAAAAAGACAGAATTAACTATATAAAAGAAGTTTATGAAACTATTGTTACCAGAGATTTGGTACAGAAATATGCTCTTCCGGATACACTGGTTTTACAACACCTGAGTGAGTTTCTTATGGATAATATCAGTAACCTGACTTCGCCGAATAAGGTTAGCCAGTTACTGACTGCAAACATGACAGCCACCAATCATGTAACCGTTGGAAAATATATCAAATATCTTTGTAATGCCTTCGTCTTTTATGATGTTAAACGTTATGATATTAAAGGGAAAAAATATCTTATGAGTTCCGAAAAGTTTTATTTGTGTGATACCGGTATTCGATATGCAGTACTTGGAAGCAGAAACATGGACTATGGAAGAGCTTATGAAAATATTGTATGCATTGAGCTTCTTCGGCGTGGATACGATGTATATGTTGGAAAACTTTATCAAAAGGAAATTGATTTTGTTGCACAAAGAGGAAGTGAGAAAATATATATTCAAGTAAGTGACAATATCTCCGGGCGGGAAACATTTGAAAGAGAGTGTTCCCCGTTGCTTCAAATTCGAGATGCATATCCGAAAATGATTATTGCTCGAACCAAACATCCGACATACATCTATGAAGGAATTGAAGTTTATGATATCGCTGAGTGGCTGTTACAGGAATCATAAAACCTCTTGACAAATCTCAATTTTGAGATTAGTATAATACACATAACCGTTCTCAAAATTGAGAATGGTAAAAATAAATGTGTATTAGCAGGAGGTACGGACCATGAAAGAATATGTAATGATAACATTAAAAAAGGCATTAAGAACCTATCTTGTGATTTTACCATTTGCAATTATTGGTGGAATTACAGTTGGGATGTACACCGTTGAGCATTCGGCGCAGGAGGTTATTGATGCTGCCATTGCGCAACTGGGAAGTTATCAGGCGTTGCTTGGAGTTACTATGATTCAGTCATTTGTTTATTCCCTGTTTTGCTGGGTGATTGGTTATTTCATTGTAGATCGGATTGGTTTAATAAAGTCTTTCCGTTTTGAGAAGGCAGTTTTAGTAAAAATATGCCCCGTAATCATTGTTCTTGCTCTGATTTTTGTTGCAGATTACTTTGTGATGGGACGTTTGATTCCGGAAGTAGCTGCAGATTATGAAAAAGGAATCAGCGCTGCATATTTTATCAGTTCATTAACTTATGGCGGGGTAATTGAGGAGATTATGCTTCGCTGGTTTTTCATGGGACTTATTGCATTGATTCTGGTGATGATTTTTGCGAGAAAAAAAGATAAGAATGAAATACCGAACTGGATTTTTATCATGGCAAATGTAATTGCAGCATTTGTTTTCGCTGCAGGACATTTACCTGCAACTCAGATGTTTTTCGGAAGAATCACCGGACTGATTCTGTTTCGCTGTTTCCTGTTGAACGGAGTATTTGCATTGTTCTTTGGAAGATGGTTTCGTAAATATGGTATCCAATATGCAATGACGGGTCATTTGGGGATTCATTTGATATCAAAAGTCATATTGATGTGTTTTTTGTAGTTTGAAGCCGAAAGCGGCGGAATGGAGACCAGATATGAGTAAAGATTATATGGATGCCTGTATGAATTCCACACGTCAGAGAATTCTTCAGGTCATTATGATAAAAAAAGAGGCAACATCTGCCGAAATAGGAGCAGAATTGCCGGATATTCCGAGAGCCAGCCTTTATCGCCATATTAAAGTGCTTTTGGAAGCAAAAATCATAAGTGTGGTAAAGGAAGAATTTAAACGGGGTTCTATGGAAAAAACATATGCTCTTGCTTCTCAGATGCCTTTTGAAGGTACCAATGAGGAGTATAACAATATGATTCAGCTGGCTCTGATGGGACTGCAGGGAGAATTTTACCGGTATTTTCATGGGGAGAATCCAGATCCACAAAGAGATTTGCTGACTGTGGGTTCTGCGTCGCTTATGTTGACAGATGAGGAGATGCTGGAATTTATTACTGCCTATGGTCAGTTGCTTCAGAAATATTTGTCAAACAAACCAACGGAAGGCAGGAAGGTCAGGAAGATAACCGTTGTCGTTTCTCCGAATGAGTAGAGGGAGTCACTTGTACACATATAATTTCGTGTATAAGTGGCTTTTTTCTATTGTAAAGCGAAAATTGGCAACCCGGTATCTGCCTGAAAAAATGACACATATGAATGTAATATATACCTATATATAGTCGAAGTTTTTCTGTAAAATAAAGAAATAAGGGAGGGGAAGGGGAGAATGAAACTTAATATAAAAGAAAAAATAAACTCAGAAAGAGTGTCTACAAGAATTGTGTGGCTTTCGCTTTCTTTTGCCGTAATCTTTTTTGGTGTGACAATACTTAGTTATTTTTTGTTTCCTGATGGATTATTGTTAAAGAAAAACAGTGTGACGGACTTTACAACATCGGAGAATGTAATCCTCTGTGCGATGCAGATTTTTTCATATAATATGCTTTCTGTAATTGTAATTATTTTTGGAAGTTTGTTTGCACATAAAAAAGAGGGGGAGAAAGTATTTCAGTCTTATGGATATCTGGGGTTCTTTGCGTTAATTACATTGAATGCAATAACACTTGGGACCTGGTCTTTTACTGTAAATGTAAACAGCGTTCCATTAATGGAAAGAATCATTCGAACCTTTGATATTGTGCACAATGCCGGATTGCTGGAAATTTATGGTCAGCTATTGATTACCAGTGCTCTGGCGACAAAATATCTGGTGATGACAGAAGGAAAAAATACAACAACAAGAAGACTAAGCGATTTAAAGATTGATAAATCGGAGATAATTATTTTCATTGGTGGGTTAATTCTGATGTTTATCGGCGCATTGATTGAAAGCCATGCCATTGTAGGTTAATCTGCTTATGCAGACCGGAAGACCGTATTGAAATTGACAAGTAAACGACCGTTCAATATAATAGTGGTAACGAAGCTATTACGAAAAAGCAGAGGTTGAGCCGGGAGAAAATTGGAGGTGTTCCTGTGTTTGATGTGGAGATTGCCCGAAAGTTTATAGAGCGTCTGACAACTTATACAAGCTATAATGTTAATATTATGAATGAGCGTGGAATTATCATTGCCAGCAGAAATCCGGAGCGTGTCGGTACATTTCATGAAATTGCCTATGATATTATTACGCAAAATAAGCCCATGATTGAAGTAACAACGGCGGATGAGTTCCTCGGAGTTCAGCCGGGAGTGAATCTGTTGCTGCTTCATGAGGGGAAGGGGGTCGGTGTGATTGGGGTCACCGGAAATCCGGCAGAAGTAAAATCAATCGCGATGATAATAAAAATGTCCATGGAATCCATGCTTGAATACGAACATGAAAAGGAGCTGTCTTCCAGACGACGAAATCAGAAAGAGCAATTTGCTTATCAGTTGATTTACGAAAATAATCCGGATATTCAATCGCTGCGTCTGCTCGCACAAAAACTGTCATACGATGAAGATACTCTTCGTATTCCGATTCTGATTCAGCCGGAGAGCGGAAAAGATACAGAAACGCTATTGCAGAGTATCAAAGCGGGGCCAAGACATACCTCCCAGGATATTTCTTTTGTAACAAGAGATCGTCAGATTCTCATTTTCAAAACACTGCCAAATCAACCGGATATTTTTTCTGATTATAAATACATCATCGGAGAATATCTGAATGAATATTTAAAAACGAGCGTACAGGCCGAAGAGAACTGTCATTGTTATATCGGCTCTGTCCAGAATCAGTTTTCCTATTATCGGGATGCATACGAACACTGCAAATGGCTGGAAAAAAATATAGTATCAGATTCTGTGGGTATATTTTTTTATGATTATGTAGACAGTTATCTGAAAAGCCTGATTCCGGAAATAGAGCTGCATAAAATATTTGGAAGTCTTGAAAAGGTACTTGATGATAAATATAAGGATTCCTTTCGGAGGCTGATGAAAGTGTTAAAGAAGAATAATTATAATATGGTGACGAGCAGCCGGGATTTGTATATGCATAAAAACACGCTGGTTTTTCAGTTTAATAAAATCCGGGACCGGCTGAATATGAATCCTCTTCAGAATGCTTCTGACCGTGAATTTATGGAGTACCTGTATTACTATTTGAATAAACGATAATATATAAAAGCGTTTTTTGTGTTGTCAGCACAAAAAATGCTTTTTATTTTGTTCAACAGGAAAGTGCATGGGACTGCGGAATTTGTTATTCTATGAGCATAACAAAAGAATATCTTATAAGTGTTACTTTTGAAAATTAAGAAGGAGGGATTCCATGAAGATATTACTTGCCCCGGATTCCTTTAAAGGTTCACTTTCTTCACAAAAGGCAATCTCTCTTTTGAAGGATGCGGCCCGAAACGTGTTTGAGGACTGTGAATTTGTTTCAGTACCCATGGCAGATGGAGGGGAAGGAACCATGGAGGTTCTTGTAAACGTCATGGGAGGAAGCTTTGGACAGCATACGGTTACCGGACCTTCCGGGCATCCGGTAAAGGCGAGATATGGTGTTCTGGATTCTTCAACAGCCATGATTGAAATGGCGGAGGCTTCGGGAATTACTCTGGTTTCCGGGGAGGAAAGAAATCCTCTGTACACCTCTTCATACGGTACCGGTGAACTGATTGCGCACCTTTTATCAGAGGGTTTTACAAATATTATCATGGCCATCGGAGGAAGTGCGACGAACGATGGTGGAATCGGAGCGGCCCAGGCTCTGGGAATTGATTTTCTGGGTCAGGATGGTAAGCCGGTGAAACCCATTGGTAAAAATCTGGGAAAAATTGAAAGCATTTGTACAGATAACAGGCATCCGGAACTGGATAAAGCA
>JALEIY010000168.1 GCA_022769785.1 Eubacterium sp. | reverse complement strand
TCTTTGATGTCTGCCGGATAGGTCTCATCATTGATATAAAAATAATATCGGTCCACATATGGCAAAATGCGCTCTTCCGCTGTGATTACCGTGATTTCCGGCACAGCATCATAATGCACCTCCAGCCTGTGGTAGGTGCTTTGCTTTTTTGTACTGTAGGTTACCCCTTCGATTTTGTATTTATCCAGTTCAAAAAACAGGCTTTTTAATAATGAAAATTCGAACATTTTCCTCTTCCTTTCTTATTCCGTCAGCAATGCTTCCATCTGGTCAAGCAGCTCTCCAAAGAGCTTTAATGCGGATTCCACCGGTTCCTTCGTGGTCATGTCCGCACCGGTAAGCTTTAATAATTCAATCGGACTCATGGAGCTTCCGCCGCTTAAGAAACGGAAATATCCATCCAGAGCCTTTTCCTCTCCGCTTAAAATCTTCCGGCTGATAGCAATGGCCGCCGAATATCCGGTGGCATACTGATACACATAAAATGGCGTGTAAAAATGCGGAATCCTTGCCCATTCGAGAGCAATTTCCTTATCAATCACAATATCTTTTCCAAAATACTGTTCATTGAGTTTATAGTAAATGTCATTTAAAATATCTGCCGTCAGCGGTTCTCTGTTTGCCGCTTTTTCATGGGTTATCTTCTCAAATTCCGCAAACATGGTCTGCCGGTACAAAGTTCCTTTAAACTGCTCGAGAAAATGATTAATCAAGAATATTTTTTCTTTTTTGTCCTTTGCATTTTTTAACAGATAATCAATCAGCAGTGCCTCGTTACAGGTAGAAGCCACCTCTGCCACAAAAATCCGATATCCCGCATAAAGATACGGCTGATTTTTGTCAGAATAATAAGAATGCATGGAATGTCCCATTTCATGGGCCAGCGTAAATACGTTATTCAGGTTGTCCTGATAATTCATCAGCACAAACGGATGGGTTCCATAGGCGCCCCAGGAGTAGGCTCCGCTTCGTTTGCCCTCATTTTCATATACATCAATCCAGCCGCCATCCATTCCTTCGGATAAAACCTGAAGATACTCTTCTCCGAGAGGTGCCAGTCCTTTTTTCACAATGTCCTTTGCCTCCTCAAAAGGAATCTTCATCTCTATTTCTTCCGCCATCGGCGCGTAAAGGTCATACATATGCAATTCGTCTACGCCCAGCGCTTTTTTCCGCAGGGAAACATACCGGTGCATCAAATCCATATGCTCATGGACTGTTTCAATCAGGCTGGTATACACACTGACCGGTATCTCCCCGCCGTCAAGCTCCATGGCAAGCGCCGAATCATAGTTTCGCATTCTGGCAAAAAATGCTTCATTTTTCAGATTGGCACTGTAGGTTGCCGCCAGCGTGTTTTTATATTGTCCGTACTGGGAATACATTGACAAAAATGCTTTTTTCCGAATCTCCCGGTCTCTGCTTTCCATCAGCAGGCCATATCTTCCGTGGCTGACCGGAATCTCTTCTCCGTCCTTTCCCGGTATGGATGGAAATTTCACGTCTGCATTATTAAACATGGAAAAGATATTGGAAATGTCTCCGGACATATCCTGCACGTCTGCCAGAACCGCTTCCATATCCTTTGATAAAATATGTTCTTTCTGTCGATACAGCTCATAGAAAAATCTCCGGTAAACTTCCATGCCTTCGGTACTTTCCAGCCACTCGTTGGTTTTTTCTTTTCCCACCGCCAGCAGCTCCGGCTCTTCAAATACCAGCGCACTGTTTAATGCCAGCGAAAGCATCTGCGCCTTTGTCGACATTTCCTGATAAAATCCATTTCCCGTATCTTCATGGTATCTCTGGTTGGCATACACATAAACAGCCTCAAACCGTTTCATAATCTCCTGCTTTTTTTCCATATATTCCATGAAAACTTCCGCGGATTCGCCCAGCCGCCCCTCATAGGCAGCCAGCTCCGGAATTCTTGTTTCCAGATTCTTATAATCCTCTTCCCAACAGGCATCGTTTTCATATAAATCTGTAATATGCCACTGATATTTCGGGTTACATTCTTCCCGTTTTAATACTTTTTTTGGTTCACTCATTTTTGCTCCTTATATACTGTCATTCTGAAAGTCCACCTCAAAGCGTTCTTCGCCTTCATCCTCCGGAACCATGTAATTGACAACTTCCACGGCTTCTGTATGATCTCCGACCCGGGCATGCAGCACAATCTCGACTTCTCTTCCCGGCGGGATAATCCGGGTATCTTCCTTTGCCTCTGCGGAGGCACTTTTTTCTTTTCTGATCTCCACAGCATAACCCGTTCCGGTGCTGGTTAAATAAAGCAGAGTATTTCTCAGTTCCTCTTCTCTTGTTCCCTCATTTTTAATCGTGACCGTAAAACGGTAGATCTGTTCTCCTTCCTCAGCCTTCTGTCCGTCATACTCCGCAACCACCTCCGGACTGACTCCCTGAATTCTCAGGTTATGATACGGAGCATCTGAGGAGCTTCCGCTTCCGAGTTTCTGACCGATTTCTGACACAACCGGCCGAAGAAAGGCAATCCCCACATATACCAGCAGAATTATCCAAAAAATCTTTCCTTTTCGTTTTGATGCTTTCCTTTTTTCCGTCATAGCATTCCCCTACTTTCCGATTGGTATTACAACATCAACCACACCTGTATAGTAAATCTTGTCTTTATTTTTCTCATCCTGTGACTGACACGGCAGGCTAAGCGTTACTTCCGTCGCATCTTTATCAACAAAATAAATGGCATAGCCTTCTTCCATACCATCGGAAAATGAGGACAGATAATATGGAAAAGCCCCTGTTCCATCTCCCAGATCTTCAAATTGGTCTGCGTTTGCAAGTCTTCCGGTGTACACCATCTGCCGATAGTTTTTCCCGTCAAAGACATATGGGCGTTCCCAGTAAATACCATCGTAAGAAACCTTCGTCTCATCTGCCGTCAGCATAATTCCGATACATTTTTCGCCCTCCGGCATCTCCGGAAGCTCCCCTTCCTGAAATAACACTCTGGCCTCTCCCGGATAAAAAATGGTATCTCCTGCCTCAATGCCGTCCGCCGCGTCTTCCAGGTCTACTATCATGCTGGTAAACTCCTGCGCCTCTTCAGAACCTGATTTCTGCTCAACACGATAAATTATGGCAGGTATCACCGCCGCCACCACGCTTACAAATATCGCAACTACAAGTATACCGATTACCAGGCTTTTCCGTCTTCCTGCGGCAGCCTCTTTTTCTCCAAAAGTCTGTCTCTCTCTGGAATAATACGCCTTTTTCTCCCCGGTTATCGTTCTTTTGCCGGTGGTTTCCTTCGTTCTTTTCTCTCTTTGTCCTACCGTCACTCTTCGCCCGGTTTCTACGCTTTTTCCCTTTTGCCGGCTCTTTGGCTTAGGATGGATTCTCTTGCTCTTTTCCCGGTCTTCCTGCTCAATTATACTTTTCGGAAGCTGATAACTGTTATCCTCTATATTATAATTTTTCGCCCACTCATCGTCATAGCCGACTGTTCCCGGCGGCCGGTTATAAAAACAACATCTCGGGCAGACGCCATCTCTCTCATTATAATCAAAGGACGTTCCGCAACGTTTACATCTGCTCATAATATCCTCCATATAAATACTGTTCTTTCCATGCTTTCTGTTTCCGGTATTTTATTGTATCTTACCATTATACTATAAAAATAGCAATTTATCATCCCGGAGGGGCGAACATAATTTCCTGTTAATCATTTTTAAATTCAAAGCGCTTTTCTTTTGCTTTTCCAATTAATGTCTCTATCTCCGACTGAAAAAAAATATAGCTGATTTCTTCTCCATCTTTGTAATAAGTTTTCTCCATCCTATATCCTTCTTCCGCCTTTTCATCTTCTCTTGCGATTTCTCTGTAAGTATACTTTTCCATCAGTTTTTTTCCATCAAACCGATAATATATTTCTTCATATAAATCTTGATGAAACCTTTCAGAAACAAATATGCCTTTTTTCGGATAAAAACGTCCCTCGCTGCCTCCATTATCTGAACCCCAGAGTAAATGAATCTCATTATCGTAATATGTATAAAGCCTGTACCATCCCCAGTTATTTGCCGCACGGTCATTTCTTAACATCATTTCCTGTACGCCATCATTATTAATATCTTTAAATGAATACTCCGTATCCTTTGTTTCCATATCATCATAATCTGTCCACGGTATTTTTTCCTGACTCATATATTCTTTATATGCTTTGATCTCCTGCGGCTCCTTAAAACAAGAACAAAAAATCAGCGTCTGACATAAAACAACACCAATCACTATCCATCTCTTTAATTTCATTTTCCTTCTCCCTTTCCCATAAGTTTCTTTTTTAATCTCCATTTCTATTTTGAGTATAACACATCTTTGTGAAAGAAGTTTATCAGATAATGTTTTAGTGCATAGAAAAACCACCCATAAAACTTTAAGCAGTTTGGGGTGGCTTTCTATACTTTCTATATCTATCTATTCAACCAGGTCAACCACTTTATAGCGATTGCTTTCTTTTACTTTATTCAATATATCACACCTGATTCTCAGATACAAGAGGATATAAGTTTTTACTTATTGAAATTTATATATTTTAACAGTATATTATTTTGTGGGAACAATCGTGTTACAGGGTGGTTGACCTCTATTCTTACATAGAATCGAGGTGATGCTCATGAAAAATCAATTTGACTTCAATGATTTGATGCAGTTTGGTTTATTCATCATTGCGTTACTGACATTCATTTATTTAATTAATCACTAACCAGCAGAACCGCCCTTGTACTTTGCCGAGTAAGGACGGTTCTATACGATTTCACTGGGTCAACCACTTTGTGGCGATTGTTCCCTTTTTATTTATTCAATATATCACATTTTATTCCTAAATACAAGAAAAGATCTTTGCTCCTTTTTTCTAACAGTACCAACAACCGAGAGGTTGCGAAAAAATGACACGTATTTTTGTATATCCTCTTTTTCGTGCCAAATAAACCAACCTTGCCTTCGGGTTCTATTTCATAATAAAGAGTTCAAAGAGTTCCTTCAGCATAGCTATCTGTGATTTCATATAAAACTCATCCTCAAACAATGCGTAATGTACGCAGACTCTGATTAGAATGAAAATCAGCGGGGTCAGCTTTTTATAGGGAATACCGAGCTTACCCTCCAGGTTCTTTGCGTATTGGGTATATCTCTCATCTACACCTTTAAAGAATTCCTGACCGTATTCTCTGTATTTCGGGTGGGTGTAGACCTGATACATCAGGCGGTATTTCTTTCCGTGCTTTTCAGCAGTCCAGTATGGTATCTCGTCGATAAACCGCCACAAGTCCTTTACATCGGCAGGGGCTTTCGCCATAACTTCATCTTCTACCTTACGCATACAGTATTCGGTAGATTGAATAATGATGTCATCTAAATTTTTAAAATAGGTATAAAGCATAGTAGAAGTACACCCACAATGAGCACCCAACGCCCGGATACCTGTTCCATGCAGTCCGTATTCCGCAAAACAATCAAAACACTTCTCCATGAGACCTTCTTTTTTTGTATTCCACTGTTCTCTCGTATAGTTTGCCAATTTATCACCCCCGCTATTCCTATCGTTTGTTACGAACAGAATACCATATATTGTATGAAGTTTCAACACATTTTGCTATTATAAAATGATAATTCCTTTAATTGTTATCCCCGTTGATATCAGCGTTGATGTCAAAAGGGGAATAAAAAAAGAGCTTTGAAACTCTGAAAGTCTCAAAACCCTTTATTTATCATGCGGACAACAATCAATGTATTGCCGGAATAAAAATTTTATAGTTTGCCCCTTTTCTGCCCCTTTTGTAAACATAAAAAAGCTGAGAGCCTTTATTTAAAAGGTTCTCAGCAATTTGTTCAATGCGGACAACAGGACTTGAACCTGCACCGAATGTAACTCCGACTAGGACCTGAACCTAGCGCGTCTGCCAATTCCGCCATGTCCGCTTACGAATATAAATATTACCACAAGTTTTTTTGAAATGCAAGGACTTTTTTAATTTTTTTGAAAAAAAGCAAAAATTAACGCATAAAATCAGGGAGGGGATGCCCCTCCCTGGCAATCTCTTTTATTATTCTGCTTCGGTCTCTTCTTTTTCTGCTGTGGTCTGTTTTACGGTTGTGTAGCTCATCAGCTTTTCCATGAGTTTCTGGTAGGCGATGTCTGATCTCATGTCTTCTTCCGGATAATACTCCAGGAAATCTTCCTTGCTGGTGTAGCCTCCTTCGCTCATCATCTGGGAAAGCTCCTCTTCATATTCCTCATCCGTAACTTCGATTTCCTCGGCTTCTAAGAGAAGCTCCTGTACACACTGCATTTTCAGCGTATCTTTCGCACATTCTTCGAGGGTCATTCCGCTGGACTGTTCCAGGAAATCTTCCACTTCCATTCCGAAGTATTCGGCATATTCTGCGTTCTGGACTTTCAGATTGTTGATTTCCTGCTGTATCATTGCGTCCGTAAACTCTTTTTTCATGGTACTGCTGTCTTCAATCTGAACAAGCAGATCCTGCTGTGCAGTTTCTTCCGCATCGCTGGAATAGGTATTTTCCAGTTCTTCTTTTGTCTGCTTTCTGTATGCCTTCAGAGTATCGCAGTCTGTATTCTCTTTGATAAATTCGTCGGTAAGCTCCGGAAGAATCTCTTCCTGAATTTTGTTTACCGTAATCTTAACGGTGCATTTCTTTCCGGCTACCTCTTCGTCGTCATAATCCTCCGGGAAGGTGAAATCCACAGAAACCGATTTTCCGGATTTTGCGCCGATGACTTTGCTTTCCACATCAAAGTCATCTCCAAGGTCTCCGAAATAATCGTTCAGCTCACCGTCTCCGATATAGACATCAATATCGGAATCACTGTAATCGGCATTCTCCTTGCCGTCCACAGTTGCCGTATAACTGATATTGATATAGTCACCTTCCTGAACATCTTTCCGGTCTGTGATTTCCTTGTATTCTGCGTACTGCTGCTGCAGGAAACTCAGTTCCTCGTCAACATCCTCATCTGTAACTTCAACGACTTCCGTCTCTACGGTAAGACCTTTGTACTCTCCCAGCTTCACGTACTCGGAAGCATCCATCTCCACAGGCTCATAAGTTCCTGCTGTCTCTTCCTGTACCTGCGCCTGCGTGGTAGCCTCCTGGGCTTTGTCTTTGGAAGAGCCGCAGCCGCCCAGCATGCAGACTGCTGCCATTAATGCGGTTATTGTGATTATTTTCTTCATATGAATATCCTCATTCTTTCAAATACATTGTCAGATTGCTGCCTGTCGGCTTTTCGCCGATGATTTCCTTTATAAATCTATTATACATTACCATTTTACGAAGCTCCCGACAATGCTTTTCACAGAATCTACATGAAATTGTACGAATTATGCTTTATAAATCTACATAAAAATATACAGATTATGCCTCCTGAATCTCCGGAGCATTCTGCAGGAAATATTTCTCTGCTTCCGCACTCCAGATACCTCCATGGCGCTGAATAATCTCCTCCAGCTTTCCGGCAAATTCGGAAGAATCGGCCTGTCCCACTTCCTCAACGGTTGTAAGCGGATATTCTTTCTGGCAGTAACAGATTTTTTTGCCGCCCGGAATCTCCGGAAAATGTAAGATGGTATCACTGACCGCATTCAGCCCCATGATATGAGTAGCTATTTTTCCTACATTTACCACTCCATCTTCAATCAGCTTCACCGCATCAATCATATCCTGGGTATTGCTTCCGCTGGTTCCCACATAATGTGTCGCATTATAATGAAGATTATAGAAGTTTACCGGTGCAGTAAACCCGGCATCAAGCGGTCCGGCAAAAAAGTTCAGGCAGCCATCCCATCCCAGAAGCTTTTCACTCTGGTTTACTGTGGTCGGCTCAGCCGCCATTACAAAAACGTCATCAAATCCGGCACCGTTGGTAAGTTCTCTCATCGGCACACTGAAATCCTCATACTCTCTGGTATTAATATATACAAGCTTCACGCCGTTTCTTGCCGCTTCTTCTACCGGATAAAGCTGACGCAGGTGCTCTATTTTTGCTTCGGTTCTTCCGGATACCACCAGCAGGGACGGACGTTTCTCTCCATGAACCGCCAGGTCAATGGCAAGGGAACCCATCGCACCGGTACCACCGACAATCGCCATATTTCCACCTTCTTTGATTCCCATGGTATGGTCATAATCATTACGGTCTCTCAGATGGAAGTTGGCTTTAAATCCGGCTACGACACAGGATAACGGCTCCGCCATTGCTCCTTCAAAGAAGGATTCTCCGTGATAAGGCAGAAGGCAGCCTTTTTCGATGGCTTCATTCATAATGATACTGTAGGTGGACTCTCCGCCTACATATGGAAATGAATATCCCAGAGAATAGGTATCTGCTCTTCCCAGATTTGGCTGTGCCACAAATTTATCGCCCGGTTTGTATTTATCCTGCCATTTTGCTCCCACTTTTTCAATCACACCACAAAATTCATGTCCCATAATGATTGGGGTCTCATCCAGATGATCCGGCAGTTTTTTGTGAGCGGAACCCTTTTGTGCAACTTTATAGGTTGACAGACAAAGGCTGTCTGTAATGACCTTCACCAGAATCTCATCCTCCTGTATCGGCGGAAGTTCAAACTGATCCATTCTTAAATCTCTGACTCCGTGAATACGAACTGCTGTTGTTTTCATGAATAACTCCTCCTCCTTTTTTGTGTATCCGGGCAACGTCCGGATGTATTCTTTCTCTTTTTTCCCTTTCATACGGCTTTCAAAAACCTTTATTTTATAATCCGTGCTTTCCGATACCGGCTAAGGCAGGCATACAGCTCCTGTTTCCTTGGCAGCACCGGCTGTCCGCAGGAGTATCCTTCCGGAATTACTGCTGCAAATCCCTTTTTTTCGATGATTTCATACAGACTCTCTATCACATCCGTGAGATTCTGTACGGTTTGCTGCCCGGCAAGAATATATCCCATCAGGTATGCAAGACCTGTGGTCTGTCCGTTATCCGAAAGCTGCTCCAGATAACGCACATCGATTACCTCCCGGTCTATCATGACCGTATCCGTACCCATAGCTTTATACTTCATTCTGCCGGCTTTCTGCGGCAGAAGCTTTCGTGAAAATTCCGGCATTTTAACTTTTCCGGCATCATACTGTCCGGCAATTCCGGCTTCCTTACAAATGTCCCGGGCCTCGCCGGTCACATCCTTTACCCGATAATGATCCATCTGAAGAACCAGATCTGCCACCGAAAGGTAATCTCCGGAGCTGCCGACAACAATAACAAAGGAGATGCCTTCCTGCTCCCATAACCCTCGAATATGCCGAAGAAGAGTGGTAATTGGCTCCTTTTCATCCGATACCAGACAAGACATTACCTTATCCCGAATCATAAAGTTCGTGGCAGAGGTATCCTCATCCAAAAGCAGCAGACGGGAACCGGTTTCCAGTGCCTCGATAAGATTTGCCGCCTGGGATGTACTGCCGCTGGCATTTTCCGAAGAAAAATCCCCGGTATCCCTTCCTCCCGGCAAATGATTGATAAACATGGATATATCCGTATGAAGAACGCTTCGTCCATCCTCCGCCCGGATTTTCACCGCATCGTTCTGCGCCGCCACATATTCTCTTCCATCATTGCTGACATGAGAATATACCCCCTGTTCGAGGGCCCGCAGCAGCGTTGACTTTCCATGATATCCTCCACCGACAATTACCGTGATTCCTTTTGGAATCGCCATACCGGTGATGGTTCCTTTGTGAGGCAGGGTGATTTCCACACGAAGACTTTCGGGAGAAACAAAGGGTACCGCATTTTTCATTGGCCGGTCAGAAATACCGCTTTCCCGGGGTAGTATGGCGCCATCGGCCACAAAGGCGCAAAGTCCTCTTTTCTCCAGCTCTTCCCGGAGGGCCTTCTGGTCATCCGCCAGGTTGACCGCCTTTAAAAGCTGCCTTTTTCCTTTCTCCTCCCAGTTATCATAAATCAGACAGTGCTCCGCAAGAGCCGGCAGCACCTCGAACAGAAGCTGCTGCATTTCTCTTGCCAGAATCGTTCTGCCTCTTGCCGGAAATCCCATTTCAAACCGAAGCTCCATGCGATTCTCCGAAAAAACCACTGCGATTCTTTCCAGAATCTTCTGTCCCACCGGGCAGGTGGTAATCCGGCCGCTTTTTCCGGAGCCCATATTTCCCCGCTCCATTTGCGTAAGACGATTATGAAATCTGCGAAGAATCTGGTCCTCCAGAGCCAGTCGTCTCCACTTGTATTCATAATACTCTCTGGGAAAATGGTGTCGGTTTCTGCTGATTTCAAAGCGCATACGGGAAGGGGAAGCAAAAGGGTCTCCCTGAACGTGGTCAATATGAAGCACATATTTTCCGTAATCATAAGAACCGGCCAGAGATTTGTACATTCCGTAGCTTTTGTGGTCAATCCTTTGCAGCATTGCCTTCAGCTCTTCTCTTTTTTTCATTCCTCCACCTCGTCTCTCAGCTTAAAATAATAAAAACACTGTGCCTCCAGGCTTCCTTCCAGCAAACGGTCCACGGATATCCAGTCTCCGAAGGCGGAGGTTGCTCTCTTTGGCAGATAATTGGAATCCAGAAGCAGATATTTGTTTTTCTTCTTACTGTAAGCTGCAATGGCCACATAATGTCCCTGTACATGAACAACGGCCGTATCTCCTTTTTGCAGCTTCTTTTTCAGCTCATCGATGGAGCCGCCGCTGCCATCCCAGGCAAAATTGTATTTTTTCCCGAATTTTTTACAGGCCGCTTTAAAAATCCCGTCATCGGTTCCGCTTCCGACAATACGGTAATTTTTCTCCACGGCATAGTCCGCCAGCTCCATTACGCTCATATACTGTCCGGAAAGCGCATATACCGCATTCACGGTTGCCAGAACTCCGCATCCGGCTGTTCCCATACAGCCGCCTCCACCGTAAGGCGTCGCACACCACTTCGGGTCATACTGGGTAAATACCATCGGCGACTTCACATCCAGCATCCTCTGAAAAGCGCTGATTCTCCAGTGGGTTGCCAGACTGTCCCGGCTTTTCTCAAAAATCAGCGTTCCGTCTTTATCTTCTCCAAGAAACAGGCGGCAGGCAGTATTTTGCAGGCAGAAGGAGCCCTGGATTCTTGTAAAATAAAACTGTCCGTATTTCTCATCCGGTGCGTCACTCCAGGACGGCTCAAAAGAAACGCCCCCGTCACCGGTCACCGCCGTCAGGTATTGTCCGGTTTCCTTATTCTGAAGATAATAATTATCCCGGGTAATACCGGTAATGGTCAACGTAAGCGGCGTATAGTCCGCCAGGGCCGTCTGCTTTTTAAGGGCAGCGCCTCCGTTTTCATCATCTTCATATCCGCACCGGAACAGATAATCGCCCGATGCCAGAACCATTTTTTCCCGCCCGTCATACACAAGGGTATTGGAAAATGCTCCATCCGTCATCCAGCCGATACCATACCCATCGTCTTTTTCATAAATGACCTGACGGTTTCCGCCTTCTTTGCTGATGACGATAATTCCGGAATATTTTTTTATGGTATCCCGGACCTCATCAAATGCCGAATCTGTATAAATGTACATCCCATCTCTGACGGTGGCATACACATTTTTGTAAGAAGGGTCTGCTACAAAGTCCGTTAGTGCAAACCATCCCTTTCCTTTGTCTTCTCCGCTGACATAAACGCCGTAAATCCCCTTCTCACTCACCTCGG
Source organism: Eubacterium sp. (assembly GCA_022769785.1). Classification (GTDB taxonomy): domain Bacteria; phylum Bacillota; class Clostridia; order Lachnospirales; family Lachnospiraceae; genus Anaerobutyricum. The sequence goes on along the minus strand of JALEIY010000168.1, from coordinate 8,904 downwards.
AGGCCGTAAGGACAAGCCTTCCTCCGTCCACCTGTCCTGCAGCTCTCTCCAACGCTTTGTCTGCATAGACCGTGACGGTATCATAATTTAAAGACCATGCTGTCACATTTTTCTCTTTCATATCTGCCGGAAATGCGGCCTGCGCCTCTTCTCCGGCAAACAAAAACAGACAGCATCCCAAAAGCAGGGCAAACACAAGGCTTCGCCCGGCTGTCATTTTTCCTGTTACCTTCTGATTCATGGATTCCTCCTACAGCTTAAGCCCGGAAAGCGCATCAGCCAGCGCATTATTCAAAGGCTCTTTTTCCTCTTTTTTCATCTTCTTCATATAATTGGCCACGTCTTTTCTCGATACGCCGGCACCTTCTTTTTTCCTTCGCTCCTCAAAGGCCTTCATGGATTCTTTATGCCCGCAAGCACAGACAAACTTCTGATTATCCTTTGCTCCGATTAGTTCCATTTTCTTATGGCAGACCGGACAGCGGGCATTAGTCAGCCGGGATACCCGTTCTTTATATCCGCATCCCCGGTCCTGGCATACCAGCATCTTACCCTGTTTGCCATTCACCGACAAAAGCTTTTTGCCGCAAACCGGACAGGACTTATTGGTCAGGTTATCGTGCCGGAAGGTACCCTCGCCATCCTTAATCTCTGTCGTCAGTTCCTTTGCATAGACGCGGATTTCCTTCATAAAAGCATCCTGTCTGAGCTTGCCGGAAGCAATATGATTAAGCTTTCCCTCCCAGTCAGCAGTCAGCTCCGGCTTTTTCAAATCCTCCGGCACCAGTGTAAGAAGCTGCTTTGCCTTTCCGGTGATATATATGAAATTCTCCTTCTTTTCAATAAGAAATGTCCTGAAAAGCTTGTCGATAATATCCGCACGGGTGGCTACGGTTCCCAGTCCCCCGGTTTCCTTCAGGGTCTGCGCGGCTTTCTCATCCTTTTTACTCAAAAATCTTACCGGATTCTCCATAGCCTGCAGAAGGGTTCCCTCCGTAAATCTCGCCGGCGGTTTCGTTTTGCCTTCGGTCTTTGTCAACACGGGTGCACCGACATTTTCTCCCTTTTCCCAGGAAGGCAGCTTCACTTCCGTTTCCTCCTCGTCTGAAAGAACCTCTTTATAGCCCGGCCGAAGCATTACATTTCCCTTTGCCGTAAAGCTTTCGCCGCCGCAGACAATCTCCACGGTGGTCTGCTCATATTCACAGGCCGGATAAAGCACCGCCAGAAATCTCCGAACCACCAGGTCAAATATCTTTTTTTCCTCGACGGAAAGGGCAGACAGGGTTACCGGCTGCTCGGTCGGAATAATGGCATGATGGTCGGATACCTTCCGGTCATTGACAAAAGAGCCGTCTGTCTTAATCTTTCCTTTCAGCAATGTATTGGCAAAGGTACGGTATGGACCGGTTGCCACCGCCTCAATTCTCTCCTTTAAGGTTTCTGCCACATCTGCAGTCAGATACCGGGAATCCGTCCGGGGATACGTCAGAATCTTATGATGCTCATACAGTCGCTGCATAATATTCAGGGTCTGCTTGGCGGTATAACCAAACCGCTGGTTCGCCTCTCTTTGCAGCGTCGTAAGGTCATAAAGTCCCTCCGGCCGGGAGGTCTTTTTCATCCGCTTCACATCGACTACCTTTCCGGTGCCGCCGGAAGCTCTCCGAAACGCTTCCTCTCTGCTCTCCGCAGAAAACACCGAAGAACTGCCGCTCTTTTTTTCCTTCCAAGTGAAAGTTACCCCCTTCCATCTGGCAGTCATTCCATAATAAGGCTTCGGAATAAAATGTCGAATCTCTTCCTCTCTTGCGGCAATCATCGCCAGAGTCGGCGTCTGCACCCTTCCACAGGAAAGCTGGGCATTATACTTACAGGTCAGGGCTCTGGTTGCATTAATTCCCACCAGCCAGTCTGCCTCTGCCCGTGCCACCGCCGCCCGATAAAGATTATTATACTCCCTGCCGTCTTTTAAATGCGCAAAGCCTTCCCGAATCGCCTTATCGGTCACCGAGGAAATCCAGAGCCTCTTTACAGGCTTTTTATTGCCGGCCTTCTCCAGAATCCACCGGGCTACCAGCTCACCTTCTCTTCCCGCATCGGTTGCGATAATCACCTCTCCGATGTCTTTTCGGTGAAGCTGTGTCTTTACCGCCTGAAACTGTCCCCTGGTCTGCGGGATAACCACCAGCTTCAGATGCTCCGGCATCATGGGCAAATCCTCCATGCGCCAGGTCTGGAGCTTCTTATCATAAGCCTCCGGGTCCGCCAGCGTCACCAGATGTCCCAGTCCCCAGGTGATTACATACTGCTCTCCTTCTATATAATTCTTCGTCTGTTTTTTACAATGCAGCACCCGGGCAATATCTCTTGCCACAGATGGCTTCTCTGCAATTACCAGTCGTTTCATAATCATAATCCTTCCTGTGAATCTATTTCCGATTCCTCTCTTTTTATATTTATACCACAACATTTCATTTTTGGCAACAATATCCATATTTTCAATATAATACTATATTTTCCCTTTTTTCAGGGCTTATTTCTATTTATCTGTCATAAATGGTCGTTTGTTTGGACTTTTTATACATTATTATTACAGAAACCATGATATAATTATACTGTAATTATTATATTACTGTCGTTAATCGACTTCAAAAGCACTCGCCTCTTCTCTCTTGTCTTTTATAACGGGTGCTTTTACAAAAAACCGGAGAAGTGCATTCGGCATTATCCATAAAGGATAAATACCTGCATTTCTCCGGTTTTTTATGTTATCTTATTATTCATTTGTCTCTTCAGACATTTCCTGGTAAAGCTCCTCTCCCGTAAGGATACGGATATTCTCTCTCTCCGCTTCCATATGCTCGAGAATCTTTTCCAGAATCTGAATTTTACCCGGTGAGCCGATGGACTGCGGTGTAAACTGTGCCACATAGGTCAGACCGTAATGCAGATAAGCGTCAAACTCCTCCACATAATTTTCCGTTACTCTCTGATAAGAGGAAACTCTGCTCTGCCCGATAGGAAATGCCGGACCATAGTTGAAAGCAAAATACGGAAAGTCGTGAATATTCCAGTTCATCGGAATCTCCAGAAGCCCTTTTTTCTCTCCCGAATGCCAGTATGGCATATCATTGTCATAAAGGCTGCTGGAATACCGGTATCCGTACTTTTCCGCCATCTGAAATGCTTCCTCTGTGACCTCTCCCTCCGGAGCACGAAATCCGATGGGACGACATCCGCATACCTGCTCGAAAACCGCCGTTCCCCGGGCAAATTCTTCCTCCATCTCTTCGGTTGTCAAAAGATGCATCGGCCGGTGGGTATATCCGTGAAAAGCCAGCTCATGCCCGTCTTTTCTTATCTTTTCCACCGCCTCCGGATGGCGCTCTGCAATCAGCCCCGGAACAAAAAATGTTCCTTTCACCTCATGGTCACGAAAGGTCTTAAGAACCCGGTCGAGCCCACGTTTTATCCCATAATCACCCATGGACAGGGTTTTCGGTCTTTTTTCTGTTCCCTCAAACATTCCCGACCAGAAACATTCTCCGTCCAGGTTCACCGTAAATAAGGCGTTCATTTTATTCTTCATCACTCATACTCCCACATGGTTTTTCCCGGCTTAATAATTCTCTCTCCACCAGTCTGCAATTTCAGAACCTTTTGCAAACCATACGCCCGGCTTCGATTTGATATACTGTATCAGCCGTTGATACATACGGAGCCGTCCCGGAGAGCCGATAATCTGCGGGTGGCACTGAATGACAAAACAGAGCCCTTCCCGGTAGTATCCGTCAAATTCCTGCCGGAAATTATCATAAACCTGTTCAATGCCCGCAATTCTGTCCTGTCCCGAAGGCTCTGCCGGAAAGAGGTTGTATCCGAACTGGACAAAATCATCCAGATCCCATTTCGGAGCCATTTCGATAAAATCCGTTACTTTTCCGTCTATCACCGTTCGATAAGGCCGGTCGTCGCCCCGCATAGAGCTGGAATAGGAGAATCCCATATCATAAAGAATTCCCGCCGTTTCCCTTGACCAGTCCCCGGATGGCGTCCGGTAGCCAATGGCCTTTTTCCCGATTACCTCCTGAAAAATGCCCTGGCTTTTTTCAATCACTTTTCTCTGCACCTCCGGCTCCAAATCCACATATCTTTCGTGGTGATACCCGTGGTGCCCGATTTCATGTCCTCTTCCATCAATTTCCCGGCAAAGCTCCGGATGGTCTTCCATCACCTTTGCCGGAACAAAAAATGTTGCTTTTATTTCTTCTTCATCCAGAATATCAAGAATCCGCCGAACCGCACAGTTTGGCCCGTAATTTCCCACAGAATTCGCTCTTAAAAAATGCTCTCCCCCCGGAAAATCTCTGGCTCCGTTTTTCCAGATGGTATCTCCATCCACATCAAAACTGAGCATCACCGCACACTGTGCACCATCCGGCCACCTGAGCAGTTCGTATGTCGCTGTCTCGCTCATGTTATCCACCTTTCATCTTCCTTTTTTCAAAAGATGCTGCTGTTTTTTAAAGTACTGTCGCCAGGAACTGTTTTGCTCTTTCCGATTTCGGGTTCGTGAAAAACTCCTCCGGTGTGGTATTTTCCACCAGATAGCCGCCATCCAGGAAACAAATCCGGTCTGCCACCTCTCTGGCAAATCCCATTTCATGAGTTACCAGAGCCATGGTAATTCCGGTATGGGTCAAATCCTTAATAACATCAAGAACTTCCTTAACCATTTCCGGGTCCAGAGCCGACGTCGGTTCGTCAAAAAGCAGTACCTCCGGCTCCATGGCAAGTGCTCTGGCAATGGCCACTCTCTGTTTTTGTCCACCGGAAAGCCGGCTTGGATATTCATCGGCTTTTCCTGCCAGCCCGACTCTTTCCAGCAGCGCCATGGCCTTTTCCTGTGCCTGTTTTTTATCCAGCTTATTTACAACCATTGGGGCATAAATCATATTTTTCATTACGGTCATATTATGGAACAGATTAAAATGCTGAAATACCATGCAGACATTTTTCCGGACTTCGGTTATTTTTACGTCCTTATCCATAATATTTTTTCCGTCAATAAATATCTTTCCTCCGGTCGGTGTCTCCAGCAGATTCATGCAACGAAGCATCGTTGACTTTCCGGAACCCGATGGTCCGATGATGGCAACAACCTCACCTTTTTTTATTTCCAGAGAAATATCCTTTAAAACTTCCAAATCTCCGAAATTCTTCTTCAAATGCTCCAGTCTAATCACTGACACGCACCCTCCTTTCCAGATAACGGCCAAGTGTTGTCAGGGCCATAACAAGAACATAATATACAACGGCTGCAACAATAAACGCCTCAAATGCCCGGAAGGTCTTTGCCTGAATCAGGGATGCCCACCGCATGGTATCTGCCACACCGATAATAGACACCATACTGGAATCCTTTAAAAGAGCGATACTTTCATTCACCAGAGAAGGCAGCGTATTTTTAAATGCCTGCGGAAATACAATATCCATCAGCAATTTATGCTTCGGCACGCCAAGAGACATGGCAGCCTCCCACTGTCCTTTATCCACAGAAAGAATACCTCCGCGGATGGATTCAGAAATATAGGCCGCGGAATTCAGTCCGAAGGTAAGTACACCGGCCTGAAGCGCCGTAATCTGATAATTAAAAAGCTGCGGCGTCGCATAATAAATCAGCATGAGCTGTACCAGAAGCGGCGTTCCTCTGAAAATTGATGTATAAAACTGTGCAAACATCACCAGCGGTTTTATTTTAGAGATTTTAATCAGGGACAAAACGATACCCCATAAAAAACCTACTACGGTAGACAGCAGTGTAAACTCCAGTGTCAGAAGAACAGCCTGTCCAAGCATCGGCAGATAATCTGTCAATATGGTGAAATCAAGCATTTTTTCGGCTCCTTTCCTTAACCTGCTGCCTGTTTATTTGGCAATATCAAGTGTGCTGATCATTTCCTCATACTGGCTGGCAGCATCCGTACCCATGTATTTTTCCAGAATCTCATGCATGGTTCCGTCTTCCATCATTTCTGCCAGAATCTCGTTGATTGGTTCCACATATTCAGAACCCTTCGGAAGTGCGATAGCGAAGGTGTCTTCCATGGTAATATCACTGTTGATGATGTGAGTTTCCAATCCTTCATTTTCCTGTACAAAAACGGCTGCCTGTGTGGCATCAAAAATACCGGCATCACAGCGTCCGCTTAAAATATCCTGTACTACAAGCGGAGTACTGTCTAATTCTTTTACCTCAGCACCGGCCACGGATTTGGCAACCTCTGCATAGCTTGTTCCCATGGATACGCCGATGGATTTTCCTTCCAGATCACTCAGTTCTTTATAACCTGCACCTTTCGCACAGATAATAGCGTTCATCGGGAAGTAATAGGAATCTGTAAAGTCAAGAACTTCTTTTCTCTCTGCTGTCGGAGAAATACCGGAAATAATAATGTCTGCGCGACCGCTTTCCATGGTAGGTACCAGAGCGGAGAACTGCATATCCTTAATCTCCAGCTTCTTTCCAAGCTTTTCCGCGATATGGTTTGCGATATCAATATCAATACCTACATAATTATCGGTTCCCTCATCAATGGATTCAAATGGTGGGAAGGTGGCATTAATCGCCATTACCCAGGTATCCTTGTCCGTTGAAGCAGCTTCTGTTCCTGCCTCCGCTGCGTTTTTACTCTGTCCGCAGGCCGCCAGACCCACAACCATCGTCAATGCCATAATCATTGCAATCAGTTTTTTCATGTTTCATTTCCTCCTTTTTTCATGTAAAATCATCATTATTTATTTCGATCCGGACACTTCCGGAGCTCCATCTTCTTTCTCCCTTTGGCGGGAACGCATAAGCCATCTTGCTGGTAAAGAGCTTTTGTCTGACTAGGCTTTCCGCCATGGACACTGCCGCCACAGCCGAATCCACCACCGGCACCCTAAGCCGTTTTGCCAGCGGCTCTGCCAGTCCGAGAAGGCTCAGGCATCCCAGAATAATCACCTGGGCACCTTCTTCCTCTATCAGGCGTTTTCCGGTTTGTGTCAGACGCTCCACCGTTTCTTCTCTTTCCTTCCATACATCCACCTGCGCCAGGTCCACACTGTGAATCGCATGAATGTTATCCGGCATCAGCCCTGTCTGGTAACGGAATGCCATCTTTTCAGGCATCCGGCGCTTATCCGTGATAATAATTCCGGCCTGACGTCCCAGCATCATGGAAACCAGACAGGAAGACTGTCCGCCTCCCACCACCGGAATCGAAACCGCTTCCCTGCAGGCATCCAGCGCCGGGTCACTGAAGCAGTAAATGACCACCGCATCAAATCCCTCTTTCTCTGCTTTGATTGCCATTTCCAGGATTTCCGGTCCGGCCAGCACCGCATCCAGCGCCGAATCAAGATATACCCGGGATTTCGTCAGACATTCCATGGAAAGCTCCACATCCTCCCCGATAAAACCGGATAAAATACGACATCGTTCTTCCATTTCTTCTTTGGTCATCCCGTAATCCGGATTAATAATCATTATACGCATGATTGTTTCCTTCCCCGTTATCTATTTGTGACAGACTTTTTCCAGCCCATCCAGATTTAAAATACGTGCCTTTGATTTATGCACCCAAATCAGCCCTTCTCTTTGCATCTTCATTAAGGAACGGGACAGAGACGGTCTGGTCACACTCAAAAAATCCGCCAGCTCCTCCCGGTTCATTTTAAAATCCACAAAGCCTTCTTCATCGGCCTCTTCCAGCATCAGATATGCAATTTTCGCTTCTACCGTCATGCCGGATAAAATGTGCAGCTTTTTCATTTGCGAAACACAGCTGTCTGCCTGCACAGAAATCATATTTTTAATAATGCTCCGGTGATACTCGCAGGCACAGGGACAAAAATGAAACAGAAAATCCCACGGAATCATCAATACCCGGCTGTCTGCCACAGCCGCTGCATCATACCAGTAGGTTTCCTCTTCTCTATGCCGTACCAGGATTCCAAATATCTCTTCTTCATGAATCTCAAAGAAAATAATTCTTCTTCCATAAACATAATTTTTGGTAACCAGAAGCTTTCCTTTCAGCAGAAGATAAAAATATTCCGGCTTTTCTCCTTCCCGAAACACTACCTGACCCTTCTCATATTCCCGAATCATTGCCCCGGAGCATTCCAGCAGCTTCTTTATCCCTTCTCTGGAAATGTTTTCAAAAATCTGTGTTTTTTCCAGAAACTCATAATCTGTATTCTCTGCCTGTGTCATCGGATTATCCAACATTATATCAATATCCCCCTTCATTTTCCGTAACATATGTTACAAAACCCATCGTTTATCACATTATATTTCATATAAATGAAAAAAACAACGGATTATTCCGTTGTTTTTTTCATTATTATTCAAAACAATGCATATTCTTTAATTTATTATCGGTCTATCCCCTGATGTCTGCGAAAAATTGCCTTTAATACGGACCACTTATGGTGTCGTATGACCAGTAAACTCTTCCGCCGCGTAAATCTACGTCCTTCTTGCTCTTTTTGAGAGTAAAGCTGACTTTCTTGACAGAGCTGGCCTTCATAGTACCACAGTTGATGGTCTGATAACCCACCGTCTTTCCGTCCACTTTCAATGTCAGGCGGATTTTCCAGTTTCGAATTCCATAAATATGTGTGTTGATAAATTTACCTTTGACTTTTATCTTTCCCTTGGAATAGTAAAACTTATCCGGTCTCCAGAAATGATTGTATTTTGCGTAACCACTTACATAATTCGAATACTTGCAGGTAAAGATATTGGACTTTGGAGCCACCGCTTTTGAAGCGGAAGAATAATAGGTTTTTCCCGCATCTTTCGTGTAGGCAACAAACTTATATTTTCTCTTGCCGGCGGTATTCTTTTTGGCA
>JALEIY010000156.1 GCA_022769785.1 Eubacterium sp. | reverse complement strand
GAAGGCAGGATGAAGGGAAAGCGGCAGGAGAAAATCCTGGAACTGATTAATATGTATGATATTGAGACACAGGACGAGCTGACAAAACGGCTTCAGGAAGCCGGATTTTCTTCCACCCAGGGAACCATTTCCCGTGATATTCGTGAACTAAAGCTGACAAAGGTTGCAGGACCACACGGGCGTCACAAATATGCTCCCGTTCTTGCGGATGACCTTCATGTTTCCACCAAATATAAAAGAGTATTATCTGAAGCCATCATTCATATGGAAGCAGCCGATAATATTCTGGTAATTAAAACCGTTCCCGGCATGGCCATGGCCAGCGCTGCAGCCATTGATTCCATTGCGCTGCATGGTGTCGTTGGATGTATTGCCGGAGACGATACCATTATGTGTGTCATTAAATCTGCCTCTATGGTAGATGAGGTTATTCAGGAGATTAATCTTTTAATAAAAGACACAAAATAAATGCAGGAGGATGCTATGCTGATTAATCTTCATGTGAAAAATCTTGCGCTGATTGAGGAAGCGGAGGTTGATTTTACCAACCATCTGAATATTCTGACCGGTGAGACAGGAGCCGGTAAGTCTGTCTTAATCGGCTCGATTCAGTCTGCGCTCGGAAGTAAGATTCCCAGAGACATGATTCGAACAGGCTCCGAAAGTGCACTGATTGAGCTTATATTCCATACCGACAGTGACATTGTAAGACAGCTTATGGAAGAATATGAGATTCCTTTTGAAGATGGCGAAATCATTATTTCCCGCAGAATAACCAGTAATCGCGTAATCAACAAAATCAATGACTGCAGTGTTACTGTATCCCGCTTGAAGGAATTGTCTCCCTTCCTTCTCGACCTTAGCGGACAGCACGAAAATCAGCTTTTATTAAAACCACAAAACCATTTAAAAATCCTCGACAGTTATGGGAAAGAAACCATTGAACCAATGAAAAAAAAGGTGGCTTCGTTGTTTCGGGAATACCAGAGTCTTTCCGGCCAGCTGAAAGAGGAGAATCTCGGTGAGGAAGAACGTCTCCGTGAAATTGAATTTTTAAAATATGAAATCAGTGAGATAGAGGCTGCACAGCTGACAGAAGGAGAAGATGAGGAACTGGAAGCTTTATTTTCCAGAATATCCCATGCAAAAGACATTCTGGAGGCCTGTGGAGAAGCCTATCAGATGACGGAAAACAATGCCAGCAGTTTCGTTGGGGATGCCATTCGTGCTTTATCCGGTGTCAGTTCTTTTGATGAAGGAATTCACGAGCTGATTTTACAGCTCGGAACAGTGGATGAGTTGTTAAACGATTTTAATCGGGAGCTTTCAGGATATATGTCCTCCATGGAATTTGATGAAGAAACCTTCCATGAAACAGAAGAGAGGCTGAATCTCATTAACCGTCTCAAATCCAAATACGGTGATTCTATTTCAAAAATTAAAAAATATAAAGAAAAAAATGAAAAAAGGCTGGAACATCTGATTCATTATGAAGAACGAATGAACCAGTTAAAGCTGGAATTGAAAAAAACAAAAAAAGAACTGTCAAAATGCTGTGACACCTTAAGCAGTCTTCGAAAGGACGCTGCTAAGCCTCTTTCTGTGGCAATCCGGGAAGCGCTCATTGACCTTAATTTCCGGGAAGTCCGTTTTGACATCTCTTTTAAAAAAACAGAAAACTTTACCATGCAGGGAACCGATGCGGTTTGTTTTATGATTTCAACCAATCCTGGAATGGAGCTTCGTCCACTTCAGGAGATTGCATCCGGTGGTGAGCTTTCAAGAATTATGCTTGCCATCAAATCCATTCTGGCCGATGAAGAACAGATTGAAACCCTCATTTTTGATGAGATTGACACCGGAATCAGCGGCAGAACCGCCCAAAAGGTTTCCGAGCGTCTTGCACGAATTGCAAGAAGCCGTCAGGTAATTGCCATTACACATCTTCCTCAGATTGCTGCCATGGCAGATTCTCACTATCTCATTGAAAAGACAAGCGATGCTCATTCGACAATCAGTCAGATTCGCCTGCTTGATGATACAGAGTCTGTGACAGAACTGGCAAGAATGCTTGGCGGAGCAAAAATCACAGATACAGTTCTGGAAAATGCCCGTGAAATGAAAGCCCTGGCAGAAGAATTTCAAAACAGGGAATTCTCTGAAAAGTAGAATAAACTGTCTGTTTTTATTTACAAAATGCCTGCCATACTAAAAGTGATCTTTAGTATGGAGGTATTTTTTTATGGAAAAAAAACGGAAATATATATATACTGTTTTCGCAGTTTTCATCCTTTTTCTGGCAGCACTTTTTGCCGCCTGGCTTTTTGAGGCCCTGCCTTCGCCTGAGAGCAACATTTCTGCACGGGCGGTTTCCCATACCGTAAATGAAGAGGATAATTCTTCTCAGATGCTCTATGCCTCCGGTGTACCCATAGGAATTTACATCAAAACCGATGGGATACTGGTACTGGGAACCCAACAGGTCAGAACCGAAAACGGACAAATCGTATCCCCCTGCACACAAAAGCTAAAAGCGGGAGATTATATCCTGGCCATAAACAATGAACCCATTCTTTCCAAAAAGCATTTTTCTCAGTTACTTCAGAAAAATGGCAAACAACAGATTACACTGACCATTCTTAGGAAAGGAGAAAAACAGGATATTCAAATTACTCCCGTTTATTCTCCGGACGAGAAAGAATATCAAATCGGTGCATGGATTCGAAATGATACGCAGGGGATTGGTACCGTAACCTATATTCGCCCCGACGGGACTTTTGCCGCGCTTGGTCACGGTATTAATGATTATGATCTTGGCGTCCACCTTAATATCTCCGGTGGCAGTGTTTATCAGACAAATATTTCTGCCATTATGAAGGGGAAAGCAGATAATCCCGGGGAAATTATCGGAAGTATCAAATATATTCCTGAAAATTATCTGGGTAACATCCGCAAAAATACGGAAGGGGGAATATTCGGAACTATCAAAAAAGAAAAAAGCTCTTTTCAGCTTGGAGAACTTCTTCCGGTTGCTGATTTTTCAGAAATCAAAAAGGGAAAAGCTTTCCTCAGAACAAGTATAAGCGGTGTGAGTACAGACTATACAGTAAAAATAGAAAAAATAACAAAAAACAGAAAAAATAAATTAAAGTCTCTTCAGATAAAAGTGACAGATGAACGTTTGCTTCAGCTTACCGGTGGTATCGTGCAGGGACTTTCCGGAAGTCCCCTCATTCAGGATGGAAAAATCATTGGTGCGGTTACTCATGTTCTGGTCAGTGACCCGTCTAAAGGATATGGAATTGCTGTGGAAACCATGCTGCAGGAAGAAAAATAGGACGGTGCAGCCTTTACAGGAAAACAGGCTGGTCGCAAAAAGACCAGCCTGAAATGTACCATTATAAAACTGCAGGTGCCATTCCGTCTAGGAAGGCATATGCTCGCTGATATGTTTTTTGATTGCATCAAAACTTTCTTTGCTGATTACATGCTCAATCTTACAGGCATCCTCCTCTGCAATATCCGGAGAAACACCCAATACCTCCAGACATTTTGTGAGAAGTCTGTGACGTTCATAAATCATCTCTGCAATCTCTTTTCCTTCCTCCGTCAGATAAATATATCCGGCATTCGTCATGGTAATATGATTTTTCTCTCGAAGATTTTTCATGGCGATACTGACACTGGATTTTTTAAAATCAAGCTCATTGGCGATGTCAACAGAGCGTACGACGGGAAGACGGTGGCTCAGAATCAGTATCGTTTCAAGATAATTTTCAGCTGACTCATTACTTCTTTCTTTCAATTTTATCACCTCAATACAAAATACAATTCATCATAATATTTTTAAGAGTATAACACAAAACGGTATTTTTTTCAATTCCATAAATAATTCCTTGTATTGCAGACGGGAATCCTATATAATGTAGCTGTTGTAATAAAATAATAATGATACTGAAGAGGTGACAATAATGTACAATAATGTTACAAACGACATTTTTTATATCGGTGTAAACGACCATCACATCGATTTATTTGAAGGACAATATGATGTTCCAAACGGTATGGCATATAACTCTTACGTGGTAATGGATGAGCAGATTACTGTTTTTGATACGGTCGATGCCCACTTTGGCGAAGTATGGCTCAACAATCTTAAAGAAGTCCTCGGTGACAAAACACCGGATTATCTGATTGTTCAGCACATGGAGCCGGATCATTCTGCTAATATTTTAGCTTTTGCCAATGCCTATCCAGATGCTAAAATCGTTGGAAACGCAAAGACCTTTACCATGATTAACCAGTTTTTTGGTCATGATTTTACATATAGAAGAGTTGTTGTAAAGGACGGCGAAACACTCAGCACCGGTAATCACACTTTTACATTCGTATTTGCACCGATGGTTCACTGGCCGGAGGTTATGTTAACTTATGACAGCACTGATAAAGTATTATTTTCTGCAGACGCTTTTGGAAAGTTTGGAGCCCTTGATGTGGAAGAAGACTGGGCCTGTGAGGCAAGAAGATATTATTTCGGTATTGTCGGCAAATACGGAATGATGGTTCAGAAGCTTTTAAAGAAAGCAGCCGGATTAGACATTCAGACTATATGCCCGCTTCACGGTCCGATTCTTGACAGCAACCTTGGATATTATCTGGATTTATATAACACCTGGTCCTCCTACGGTGTGGAATCTGAAGGAACGCTCATCTGTTATACCTCTGTCTATGGTAACACGAAAAAAGCGGTAGAGCTCCTTGCTGCCAAGCTGGAAGCAGAGGGCTGCCCGAAGGTTGTTGTTAATGATTTGGCACGCTGTGATATGGCAGAAGCTGTAGAAGATGCTTTCCGTTACGGTAAAATTATTCTTGCAACTACCACATATAACGGAGATATTTTCCCGTTCATGAGAGAATTTATCGCAGATTTAGCAGAAAGAGGATATCAGAATCGTAAGATTGGTCTCATTGAAAATGGTACCTGGGGACCTACTGCTGCCAAAATCATGAGAACCAGTCTCGAAAAAGGAAAAAACATTACCTTTGCAGAGCCTGTTGTTACAATCAAATCTGCAATGACAAAAGAAAACGAAGAAGAGATTGCAGCATTAGCAAAAGAAATGAAATAAAAAACACCGCAGATATCAGATATATTGCCGATATCTGCGGATTTTTTCTGTTCATTCTACCGTTTGTTTTTTGCGGCTGCCCGCTTTTTTTTCAGGCATTCTGTAAGAATATAATGAATGTGACACAGGAGAAAATGATTGATTTCTTCTGGTTCCTGTAAAAAGAGTTCATCCATTAAAAGAAAGGATATTTTATCCTTCCAGTTTTCCCGGTATAAAGCAAAGGTATCGCGGATATTCTCAGAAGGGAAACTGATATTTCCGAAATTTGTCACCGATGGGAGAGGAAGGAAGACACCCTCTTTTTTAATATAACAGGTTTTCGCTGTCGCTTTTTTTCGGTGAGATTTCTCTACAAAGCAACCAACACTTTTATGAATGGCCCTGTCCTCCTCCGGAAGATAAAAATAATTCTCATAATCTTTATAATAATGCTTCAATTCCCCCAGAAAAACAGGAATCCGAATAAACATTTTTTTGTCACTTACCTCAATTTCGCTGTCTGAAAAAAAGGCCTGAAAATGAACTGGCAGTGCTGATGGGAGCATACATTGAAAAAACAGGATTCCCGGACTATCTTCTGAAGTTTCTTCCCATCCTTTTTCTTCACAGATAAAATTACCTGTCAGTATATCCAGGAAGGATAAAAGTGGGAAAAGAGATTCCATACCGTGAATATCCTCCATGTTATGAAGAAGTAAGAGATGAAGAAGTTTCGCATTATGGGTTTTCAGATATTCCCGGTAGA